>DASWLF010000205.1:0-4320 GCA_036396255.1 Desulfobaccales bacterium | reverse complement strand
CAGGGGGTGCACGCCATTACCGGGCCGCTGGCCAAGGCCCTGGTGCGCCAGGGGTGCCATGTCCTGTTCACCATGGACTACCAGTCCCGCATCCGGGGCGGCCACCTGTGCAACCGCATCCGGGTGGCGGACCGGCCCCTGGCCTCCTCCCGGGAGGGGGTGGACCTGCTGGTGGCTCTGAACCAGGAGACCGTCTCCCTCCATCAAGAAGAACTGGCACCGGACGGCGTCATCATATACGACTCTTCCCGGGTCAAAGAATTGCCCCGGGGGGTGCGCAGCCTGGCCCTGGACCCCGAGGCCCTGGTCCCCGAGAAAAAAGCGGCGGAGATTGCCATCAACGCCGGGGCCTCGGGGGCCCTCCTGGGGCTCCTGAAGGTGCCGCTGGAGCCCATGATGGCCCTGCTGCTGGAGGCTTTCGCGGCCAAAGGGAAAGAGGTGGTGGGGTGGAACCACCAGGCCGCGGCCGCGGGTTACCGGCAGGCCGCGGCGGTGGGCAACGTCCATTCCCTGGCCGGGATGGCGCCGCCGCCTCAGCCCCGGCTCCTGATCAACGGTCACGAAGCCGTGGCCTTGGGGGCCCTGGCCGGGGGGCTGCAGTTTGTCAGCGGCTACCCCATGACCCCCTGGAGCAGCGTGCTCAATGCCGTGGGCCAGCGGGCGGCCCGGTGGGGCGTGGTGGTGGAGCAGGCCGAAGACGAGATTGCGGCCATAAATATGGCCGTGGGCGCGGCTTACGCCGGGGTGCGGGCCATGACCGGCTCCTCGGGGGGCGGCTTCGCCCTGATGGTGGAGACCCTGGGCCTGGCCTCCTGCACCGAGACTCCCCTGGTCATCGTGGAAGCCATGCGGCCCGGACCCAGCACCGGGCTTCCTACCCGCACCGAGCAGGGCGACCTTAGTTTCGTGCTGTCCGCCGCCCAGGGGGACTCGCCCCGGGCGGTGCTGGCCCCGGGCACCCCGGCCCAGGGCTTCGCCCTGGCCGCCAGGGCTTTCAACCTGGCGGACCGCTACCAGTTGCCGGTCTTCATCATGACGGACCAGTATTTCGCCGACACTTCCTGGACCCACGACACCGGGGATTTCCCGGCGGCGGTGGAGATGGACCGCGGCGCCCTGGAGTTGGGGGAGGCCGGCGGGACCTATGAGCGTTACGCCATCACCGCCAGCGGGGTCTCGCCCCGCCGCCTGCCGGGGTTTGGCCCGGTGGTGGTGGCCGACTCCGACGAGCACACCCCCGACGGCCACCTCACCGAGGACCTGGAGGTGCGGGTGAAGATGCACGACAAGCGCCTGCGCAAGCTAACGGGGCTGGTCAAGGAGCTTGACGGCATCACCGGCGCCGGGGCGGCAGACGCCCCCCTGACCCTGGTCTGCTGGGGCTCCAGCCTGGGGCCGGTGGCCGAAGCGGTGGGCCGCCTCAACCAGGGCGGCACCCCGGCCCGGATGGTGCACCTGAGCGAACTGTGGCCCTTTCCCCGGAGAATGGTGCTGAGCGCCCTGGGGCCGGCGCAGAAAGTGGTGATGGTGGAGATGAACGCCACCGGCCAGCTTAACCGCCTGCTGCGCCAGGAGACGGGCCGGCAGGCGGACCACCTGGTTCTCAGGTATGACGGCGCTCCTTTTACCCCGGAGTACATCCTGCGGGGTCTAAAAGAAGTGGCCTGAGGAGGGGATGATGCTGCCCCTGGACCTGTATCAAGGTATCGAATCGGCCTGGTGCCCGGGCTGCGGCAATTTCCCCATGCTCAAGGCCTTCAAACAGGCCCTGGCGGAGTTGGAAATCCGCCCCGAGGAGCTTCTCATCGTCTCGGGCATCGGCCAATCGGGCAAATTTCCCCATTATCTGAGGTGCAACACCTTCAACGGCATCCACGGCCGCACCCTGCCGGTGGCCACCGGGGCCAAGCTGGCCAACCCGGAGCTGAAGGTGGTGGCCGCAGCCGGCGACGGGGACTGCTACGGCGAAGGCGGCAACCATCTCCTGGCCACTCTGCGCCGCAACCCGGACCTCACCCTGGTGGTGCACAACAACCAGGTCTACGCCCTGACCAAGGGGCAGGCCTCCCCCACCAGCGACCTGGGCTTCAAGACGCTGCTGCAGCCCCAAGGGGTGTACCATCCGCCCTTGCACGCCCTGGCCATCGCGGTGGCCCAGGAGTGCTCCTGGGTGGGCCGGGGCTTTGCCGGAGAAGTGGCGCACCTCACCGGCCTGTACAAACAGGCCCTGACTCACCGGGGCTTCGCGCTGCTGGAGGTGTTGCAACCCTGCGTCACCTTTAATAAAGTAAATACCTACGAATGGTATCAACAACGGGTCTATCACGTGGAAGAAGAGCCGGGTTACGATCCGGAGAATGAAATCTGGGCCTACCAGAAGGCCAAGGAGTGGGGCCAGCGCATTCCCCTGGGGGTGCTCTACCGCCGTTCCCGGCCGGTGCTGGAGGAATTTCATCCGGCCTTGAAAGCCGGTCCCCTGGTGCGCCAGAAACCGGAGCGCCCCGTGGACCAGCTCCTGGCGGAATTCTATTAGCGGATTGTAAAAGTTTTTTAGGGGAGGGCCGGGGGATTTTTTCATAAGTGCCGCCGCCTTCCCCTAAAATCCCTGCTAATCCCCAAAATGGGGCAGAAGGGGGCATATAGGGGGAAACCTCCCCCCAGTTTTGAAAGGGGAAACCGCATTTTTTAACGGCTTTTCGAGAGGAGAGAAACATGGTGGCCGAGAAAGAACTGAGTTCCTGGGACATCGTCCGGAACCCCAACCGCATCCTGCTGGAAGAAGACTACGGCTCCCGCATGGAGCTCTTGATCTACCTGCTGACCTGGGCCGTGGAGGTGGGGCTCTGCTTTGTTTTTGCCATCTCCTACCTGCGGGGCTAGCGGCGCCCGCGGCAGGGGAACTTGCGGTCGGCGGCTGGGCCAGGCGCCTTCAAAGTTGGTCCTAAAGGTTGGCGAATTACCTTACAGGAGCGAGGTTTTGCAGAGCTCAGCCCCAGGCAGGAAGGTGCATTGTGCAACACCACGGCCTGGGCCAGAAGCGGGCCTTGGTTCACGATTTCATAAATATGATGACGTATTTTGCCCTCCCCCCTCACCCCAGCCCTCTCCCCCCGCAAGCGGGGGGAGAGGGAGTAAATTATTTCGCCAGAACCGGAGCATCAAAAGTTCCATCATTTTCCCTCTCCCCCAATGGGGGAGAAGGTCAGGGTGAGGGGGAATCAATCTATTTCCTCCTCAATTAAAAATACGTTAGCGGATTTATGAAATGTTGCACTTAGGTAAGGTTGCCCGGGGCAGGACCCGGTGCAAGGCGGCCTAAAAAAGTTTTATAATTAATTGAAATAAACCTCGATCGGGATTAATATATAAGGTGGACAGCATATTGGGCTTATTACTTTCCGGCGGCGCGGCTCAAGGCAGGCGGCGTCCGACCGTTAGTAGGCGCGGGGCAGGAACCCACCATACCTGGGGGTTACCACAGGCACTGGCGTAGCTTGAGTCGCAGAGCCTAGGAACCGGTGTAAAGGGCTCAGGGAGGCGTGGGAAACTATGATTAACGAACTATTAGCCCCGGGCGGCAGCCTGGAGATGGTGGAGGGCGTTTTTAAAAACGGCGCCAATGCCGTTTACGTGGGGGCTAAGGGATTTAGCCGCCGGAAATGTGAATGGGAGCTGGACGACAGCCAGATCGGTGAGGCGGTGCGCATCGCCGCCGACTACCAGGGGAAGCTCCGGGTGGCCCTGAACGCCGCCATCCCCCCGGAGAAAGTGCCCCTGGTGGTGCAAAAAGTGGAGAAATACGCCCACTTCGGCATCGAAGGGGTGATCGTCAAGACCCCGGCGGTCATGCAGGAAGTGCACCGGCGGTTCCCGCAACTGGTAATCCACGCCAGCGTGGGCTGCAACATCCAGACCCAGGAGGACATGGCCCGGTTTAAGGCGTACGGCGCCACCCAGTTAGTGGCTTCCACGGAAATCGACACCGCGGCCAAACTGGCCCGGTTCAAACGGGAAGCCGACGAACTGGGGCTCAAGACGGAGATCCTGGTTCATGGCAACCGCTGCATCGGCGGAGTCGGAAACTGCATGTTTCACGAACTCATCGCCGACTCCTACATCCGTAAAGTCTATCGGGATGAGGACGGCAACGAAGTCGTGGAATACGAAGGCTGGCCCGACCGGAGTGGCAGCTGTTTTCGCATCTGCCTGCTCACGGACGAGCAGCGGCGCAAAATTTTGTCGAAACGCGGGCAGCCGCTGGAGAAGATCGAGGCCATCAACGAGCGGGTCCGGAAACACCCCAACGTCGCCTTCGCCATC
>DASWLF010000204.1:0-6451 GCA_036396255.1 Desulfobaccales bacterium | reverse complement strand
TGCGGGACTTCGCCCTGGCCATGATCCTGGGGGTGCTGGTGGGCACCTACTCCTCCGTCTTCGTGGCCAGCCCCATCGTCTACGCCTGGCGCAAAGAGGCGAAGAGGGTGGTGGTGAAAAGGGAAAAAGTCATCGAACTGGCGGCCCAGAAACAGAAGCGGGAAGAAAAGGGGAAAAAGGCCCCCAAGGCCGCCACCGGACGCAAGAAAGGCGGTAAGAAGTAGGGGGACGAGCAGGAAGCAGTGAGCAGTGAGCAGTTAGAGGACAGAGATAAGGGGTCAGGAGTTAGGGGACAGAGATGTAGAGCAGGCGCCCTCGCCTGCGCTTCCCGCTGAGATGTTTATCCAATTTGGGCAGTTTGAGGTCTCCCATTATGGGAAGTTTCTCTAAGTCAATTCGCATAAATATGGAATTGATGGAAACTGACCAATTGCTAAAAATCTGGATTGATAATGATAAAGCAATGTAGGGCGGGCATTGCCCGCCAAATTCCCCATTAGCAATGCCACGCAAATCTCTTAAAACCGAAAACCGAAAACCGAAAACCGAAAACCCAGGACCAAGGCCTAAAGCCTTGGTCCTGTATGGCTACGGCCTGAATTGCGACTACGAGACCGCCTTCGCCCTGGACCGGGCCGGGGCCGACGCGGTGCGGGTCCACGCCAGCGACCTGATCACCGGGGCGGCCTCCATCTGGGACTACCACCTGCTGGCGGTGCCCGGGGGGTTCAGTTGGGGGGACGACCACGGCGCCGGGGTCATCCTGGCCCTGCGCCTGAGGCTGGCCCTGGGGGCGGCCCTCCAGGAATTCATTGACTCCGGCCGCTTATGCATCGGCATCTGCAACGGCTTCCAGGTCCTGGTGAACCTGGGGCTGCTGCCCGGGCTGCCGGGACGCCAGGGGGAGCGCCAGGCCGCCCTGATCCCCAACGACTGCGGCAACTTCCGGGACGCCTGGGTTTACCTCAAGGTCACGCCTTCCGCCTGCGTTTTCACTCCGGGGCTGGATCTCCTGGAGTTGCCGGTCCGCCATGGCGAAGGCAAGTTCTATGCCGACGGTCCGGTCCTGGCGGAATTGGCGGACCGGGGCCAGATTGCTTTGAAATACGCCGGTCCCTCCGGAAAACCGGCCATGGGCCGTTTCCCTTATAACCCCAACGGCTCGCTGATGGACATTGCCGGCATCTGCGACGCCACCGGCCGGGTCCTGGGCCTCATGCCCCACCCCGAAGCCCACATCAGCTCCATCCAGCACCCCACCTGGACCCGGGACAAGGAAACCTGGCGCCGCCGGGGCGAACCCTACCCGGAAGCCGAAGGCGCCGGCCTGGCCATCTTCAAGAACGCCGTGCGTTATTTGGAGGAGAGGTTGTAGAGAACTTTTAGGGGAGGGGGCCAGGGGCCGACGGCCGCTTACAATCCCTCCCCTAAAAACCCCTCCCCCAACCCCCATATGGGGTTTTTATTTAACCGGGGAAGTCGGGGCTGCAAGCCCCGCCTTCCCCGGCCCTTTTGCGGGTTGGGAGGGGGGTTTGGGGGAGGGCAGGGACTTTTTTGTAAGTGCCCCTGGCCCTCCCCCCAAAAACTCACCGCTCCAGCAGCCGGGGCAGCAGGTCCGCTCCCTTTTCCAGGAGCAGGCCGCTGGCTTGGGCCGCGGCCTCGCTGTAAGGGCGGGATTGGTTCTGCGAGATGCGGGAGTCGTACAGGATATAGGGCACCGGCTCCGGGGTATGGGTGCGCACCGCAATGGGGGTAAAGTGGTCGCAGAGCACCAGGACCCGGTGCTCCCCCAAATCTTTCAGGCCCGCCAGCAGCGGCCCCACCACCTGGGCGTCGAAGTCTTCAATGGCTTTGAGCTTGAGATGCAGCTCGCCGCTGTGGCCCGCCTCATCCGGGGCCTCCACGTGCACGAAGACCAGGTCCAGCTCCTGGAGGGCAGACAGGGCCCCGGCCACTTTGCCGGCGTAGTTGGTGTCCAGAAAGCCGGTGGCGCCTGGGACCAGGACGGGCTCCAGGCCGGCATACTTGCCGATGCCCCGGATGAGGTCCACTGCGGAGATCACCGCACCGGTGAGGCCGAAGCGCTCCTTGAGGGTGGGGATTTGCGGCGGGCGGCCCTGGCCCCAGAGCCAGATGGAGGTGGCCGGCCTTTTGCCCGCGGCAGTCCGGCGGCGGTTCACTTCCTGGTGGGCCAGCACCGGCCAGGAGGCCCGCACCAGTTCCCACAAAGGGGCCTCCGGGCCCTGGTCCATGAGGTGGCCCACTTCTTTGCCGGTCCAGTCGTGGGGTGGATAAGTGCGCCAGTCGGCCTGGCCTTCGGCCCACACCAGCAGGTGCCGGTAGCTGACCCCCGGGTAGAAACGGCGCCCGTCCCGGCCCAGGGCGGCCTCCAGGGCCTGGATGAGCTCCCGGGCCTCGTCGCTGCCGATGTGCCCGGCCGAGTAATCTTCCATAAACACCCCGCCCGCTTCGAGGCGCAGGGTCACCAGGTTGCAGCGGAAAGCCACTTCCTCCGGCCTTAGGGCCACTCCCAGGGCCGCGGCCTCCAGGGGCGCCCGGCCGGTGTGGTAGCGGGCCGGATCATAGCCCATGATGGACAGATTGGCGATATCGCTCCCCGGGTCCATCCCCGGCGGGATGGTGCGGGCGCACCCCAATTCCCCCTGGCCGGCCAGGAGATCCAGATGCGGCGTGGCCGCGGCCTCAAGCGGGGTCTTGCCCCCCAACTCCGGAAGGGGGTAGTCCCCCATGCCGTCACCCACCAGAATCACGTATTTCATCGCGAGAACGTCCCTCAGTTATTGGCTGGAGAACCCGGTTAAATCATGATTATCTTTGCCCAGGGTATTCTCCAGAATTTTCTTATACTTGTACCGGTTATGGGAGAAGCGCCTTTTCAGCAGAACCGTATCAATGTTCCAGGTGCGGGATTGGGACATCCCAAAGAAGATCCTGCCGTCCTTGGAAAAGCGGTATTCCCACAAAGAGCCGGTAACATGGTCCACCGGCTGGGTATATCGCGCCACGCTCCGGGAAGGGATGCCTTTTCCCGCCAGCAGCGACTCCACCGTGCTCTGGTTGATAACGGCTAACGCGTCCGGCAAAGACGGAAAAACATCGTGCACGTTTTGCAGTTCGATAATATTTTGCAGGGCTCTCCTGGAGAATAGCAAGTTTTTGTAAACCAGGTTCAGCCAGAGGTACTCTTTGGGCCTCCTGCTGTAATGCTGATAATGATCCGATTCCAGCTTCTCTGCTTGTCGCATGGTTTCCAATTGCCGTTTTTCCGCCGCCACTATTTCAATATCGGCGTTGATGGACTTGATGGCTTGCAAAGCACTGTCATGCTCCACCTGGGCCTTGCCAAGTTTATTTTCCAATTCCTCATTTTTGGTTGACTCACTTTGCAGTTTCTGGACCAACCGGTCAATGGCCTTCTTGGCTTTATTCGAGGAACTCAGGGCTTTTTCATGCTCCTGGTTCAGGAGATCCAGCCTCAAGTCCAGGGTTTTCAGATTGGACTCAAGTATCTGAATACGGAGGTCCCGGGTTTCCAGCTCGGCGTTATGCTGTTCCTCCAGGGCGCTCTGAAAGTGGCTCTGAAATTTTGCCGTTATGGAGCAGATGGCGGCAAATCCCACCACTACCAAAAAGTAGCCGATAATGGTGAAGCCCAGGAAAGATTCCCCCGGCCAGGCTTTTTGGAAGTAATTCTTGTCCCAGATCGTTTCTCTTAAAGACGGGGGGGCCTTGGCGATGAGATAGAGTTTCCCGTAAGCCTCCTTTTGGGGGTTCGGGGCGGCGCCGGAATCACCTCCAGCTGCTGAAGATGGGTTTAAACCCTGCCACGGTAAAGGACTCTTGTAAACATAAGAAAATTTATAATTTTGCAACGAGGTGACATTCACCGCCGGGGAACCGGAGGACGGGACCGGATATTTAATGGCGCCCGCCAGATCCGTATAAACCAGGGTAAATAAATCCTGATCCGGCTGCAAAGCTCCCTGGATCTGGCCGATTTGCCCATGCTCCTCTAAAAAGGCAACGGCATAAGGCAAGATGGCGTGCAGCATCTTAAATTCCTGTTTCTGCACCCGCTCAATGCTATCTTTCCAGTAAAGCTTGCTTTGCCAATAGGCAATGGAAAATATCAGCAACAAGAAGGCGATCCAGACGCCGCCCCAAACCACGCTCGGTCGCAGAAATCTGGTGTTCATCTCCCGAACTCCCTTTTCTCCATCCAACGGAACAAGCACTCTGCCACGAAGTAAAGCATAACATCAAAGCGCCAGATTTCGAACCTCGGAATGCGGCCCTGGCGCCAAAGGAGGGTGATGGGGCCGGCCAATTCCTTAATTAGGGGGGAAAGCGGCGCAGGAAGTCCCTGGCCCGCTTGCCATTCCTGGGAAGCATCAGGGTGGCGGTCGGCGCTCTTCAATGGCATGCTTGATTTCCGTCAAGGTCTCGTTCATCCGGAAAAAGATAATGAGGATCTCGCAATAAACCCGCACGGCCAGGGGCCCCAGGCAGAAGAGCAGAACCCCTTTCCAAATATGCCGTCCCACCCTGTCATAGTCGGTGGCCCCATAAATGATCATGGCGGCGCCCACTGCCAGACTGACGAAAGCCCCGACCCAAAAAATGACCTGGATGATCAACGGGGTGACCATGGTGCGGAAGGCCCAGAAATCTCTCATGGTTGGCTCCTTTCTCAGCTTTATCGTTCCAGGACCGCTTAACTTAAATTAGTAATTTTCCGGGACCGTGTCGACCCTAAAATTAACGGGCGGGGCCGGGCGCCACGGTCCCGGGGATGATTGACCCGAAGCCGCGGTTGGCCGGGGATGAAGGGCGGGGTGGCAAGGTAGAGGAAAAACCGCGGGGTATCAAGCCGGACCCCGGCCCCAACCTCCGCCCCGGCCTGCATGGCGTCGGGCCGGCGGCGGTGCCTTGGCCCTGCTAGTACTTAATTACAGAAGTCAGCGCATCATAACCAGGCGCGGTTATTCCCCCCTTTGAAAAAGGGGGGTCAGGGGGGATTTATAGAACCCCTTTGAAATCCCCCTAAATCCCCCTTTATTAAAGGGGGACTTTCAATACCCTTCGATGGTTACAATGCTTATATTATGGTGCGCTAATTTTCCCAACCAAGTGCCAGGCGCTTCCGGTTCAAATCTGGGCCGAGTGGAGTTGGGGGTCCTCGATGCGGTAAAACACGGCCGGAGGGGAGACCACCGGCAGCTGGTCGATCTCGCGCATGGCCTGCTGGGCATCGGCCTCCCGGGCCTCGTGGGTGATCATGACGATGGGCACGGTGCCGGCCACCTCCCGCCCTTTCTGGATCACCGCGGCGATGCTGATGTCGTACTTGCCCAGGATGCCGGACACCTGGGACAGCACCCCGGGGCGGTCCAGGGCCGCAAAGCGGAAGTAGTAGTTGGTCACCAGATCGTTCATGGGCTTGATGAGCCGGGCGGTGGACAGGGCATCCGGGCAGCCCAGGGGCGGGATGCGGCAGGGGGCGCCGCGCCTCAGGTTGCGGGCCACATCCAGGATATCGCTCACCACCGCGCTGGCGGTGGGCATCATGCCCGCCCCCTGCCCATACAGCAGGATGGGGCCGGCGGCGTTGCCGGTGACGTGCACCGCGTTCATGGCCCCGTGGACGTTGGCCAGCATGTGGTCCCGGGGGATAAGGGTGGGGTGCACCCGGGCCTCGATGCGATACCCGTCATCCCGGGTGATGGCCAGGAGTTTCAGGCAGTACCCGAATTCCCCGGCGAATTGCAGGTCCAGGGGGTCCAGTTTGCTGATGCCTTCCACCGCGATGGACTCGAGATCCAGGCGGGACCCGTAAGCCAGGCTCATCAGGATGGCCAGCTTGTGGGCGGTGTCGACGCCTTCCACGTCCAGGGTGGGGTCGGCCTCGGCAAAACCCTTCTCCTGGGCCTGGCGCAGGGCCAGGATGAAAGAGTCGCCCTGCTGGGACATCTGGGTCAGGATGTAGTTGGCGGTGCCGTTGAGGATGCCGAACAGCTCCTCGATGCGGTTGGCGGCCAGGCCCTGGCGCAGGGCCAGGATCAGGGGCACGCCGCCGCAGACCGCGGCCTCAAAGGCCACGTCCACCCCTTTTTGGGCCGCAGCCGTCAGGATCTCGTTGCCGTGCACGGCCAGGAGGGCCTTATTGGCGGTGACCACGTGGCGGCCCCGGGAGATGGCCTCCAGGACTATCTCCCGGGCCCGGGCGGTGCCGCCGATGAGTTCCACCACGATGTCGATGTCCGGGTCTTCCAGGATGTCCCGGTCCTGGGCGGTAAGCTGCTCCGGCTCCAGGGACGCCTGGCGCCGGCGCTCCGGGTCGATCTCCGCCACCTTTTTCAGGACCAGGTCCGTGCCCAGACGCCGGGCCAGGAATTCCCGGCGCTCGGTGAGCAGCCGCACCACCCCCTGG
>DASWLF010000203.1:0-3114 GCA_036396255.1 Desulfobaccales bacterium | reverse complement strand
GTTCACTTAAGCGCCATGTAGGGGCGGGGTCTCCCCGCCCTGGTATAAGAAGGGCCATTTATTGGGCGGGGAAACCCCGCCCCTACGAAAAATAGAAATTGCCAATGCTTAAATGAACAGCATTGGATTTAGGGGGATTTGTTAAGCTTTACGTGGGGATACCATCGGCTTCAAATGCTCTAAGTTTGACGTCAAATTAATATCACAACCCGCCCCGACGATTTCCCGGGTAAAGGACCCGGCGCCCCGCGACCCTAAGACCCGCAGGCGGAAAAATCCGTTGACGGCCACCGGCGCCGGCGCTATATTCTCAAAAATTAAAGATAACTACCTTTCCGGATTATGAAAATCACCCTGGCCCAACTCAATCCCATCGTGGGGGACGTCTCCGGCAACCTGGAGAAGGCCGTAGCCGTCCTGCAAGAGGCCGGCCCCTCCTCGGACCTCATCATTTTTCCGGAACTGTTCCTGGTGGGCTACCCGCCCCGGGATTTGCTGGAGAAACCGGCCCTCATCGAGCGGGTGCAGCATGCCTTGCTGGAGCTGATGGACCGGTCCCGGGGCTACCCCGACGCCGGGCTGCTAATGGGGGCCCCCCGGCCCACCGGCCGCAACACCGGCAAGGGCCTTTACAACTGCGCCGTCCTGATTTACCGGGGCGAGATCCTGTTTCAGCAGAACAAATCCCTGCTGCCCTCTTACGACGTCTTCGACGAAACCCGGTACTTCGACGCGGCCGGGGAAGTGAACCCCGTGGCCTTCAAGGACGAAGTGCTGGGGATTTCCCTCTGCGAGGACGCCTGGTGCGACCCGGAGCTCTGGTGCAGCCGCCTGTACGCCACCGACCCCATAAAAGAGCTGGCCCAAAAGGGGGCTACCCTGATGCTCAATATTTCGGCCTCGCCCTTTCAGGTGGGCAAGGAAGAGATCCGCTACCATCTCCTCCACTATCATGTCAAGAATCACGGCAAGCCCTTCGTTTACGTGAACCAGGTTGGCGGCAACGACGAGCTCATCTTTGACGGCGAGTCCATGGCTCTGGACCCGGACGGGGCGCGGCTGGCCCACCTGCCGGCCTTCCGGGAGGCGGTGGCCACCTTTGAGTCCCGGGCCCCGGGCGTGCCGGGCCCTTACGCGCCCCCGGAGCGCATTGCCACGGTTTGCCAGGCCCTGGTCCTGGGACTCCAGGACTACCTGCGCAAGTGCGGCTTCTCCAGGGCGGTGGTGGGCCTCTCCGGCGGGGTGGACTCCGCGGTGACCTGCTGCCTGGCCCAACGGGCCCTGGGCCGGGAGAACGTCCTGGGGGTCCTGATGCCCTCGCCCTACACTTCCCAGGGGTCCATGGACGACT
The DNA here is from genome assembly GCA_036396255.1 of Desulfobaccales bacterium. GTDB lineage: Bacteria > Desulfobacterota > Desulfobaccia > Desulfobaccales > 0-14-0-80-60-11 > DASWLF01. The sequence continues at coordinate 1,763 of DASWLF010000203.1, read as the reverse complement.
CCCTAAAACTGGCCCGCAACCTGGGAGTGGAGGTCAAGTCCATCCCCATCACCCCCATCTACCAGTGCTACCGGGAAGCGCTCCAGGAGCCCCTGGGGCTGGCCGCCATCGACGTCACCCTGGAGAACATCCAGGCCCGCATCCGGGGCAACATCCTCATGGCCCTGTCCAACAAGTTCGGCTACCTGGTCCTGTCCACCGGCAACAAGAGCGAGCTGGCGGTGGGCTACTGCACCCTGTACGGCGACATGAGCGGCGGCCTCAGCGTCCTGGCCGACGTCCCCAAAACCATGGTTTACGAACTGGCCCTATACCTCAACCGGGAACAAGAGGTCATCCCCCGGGAAATCATCCTGAAGGCGCCTTCCGCGGAACTGCGGCCCGACCAGAAGGACCAGGACACCCTGCCACCTTACGAGATTCTCGACCAGATCATGGATTACTACCTCACCGAGAGGTACTCTTATAAGGACATCGTCAGCCAGGGTTTCGACCCGGAAACGGTGCGGTGGGTCATCCGGGCCATCGACGTAAATGAGTACAAGCGGCGGCAGGCCGCGCCGGGGCTGAGGATCACCTCCAAGGCCTTCGGCATGGGCCGGCGCATCCCCATCGCGGTGAAGCTGGAGATTTGATTTCAGGGGTCAGGGGTCAGGGGTTAGGAGAATTACTAAAGCCGGGGCAGGCTTAACGCGGCTGCCCCTGATCGCTTGGAACCTAAATGAATCAAGCGGGCACAGAGGCCTGCCACAGCAGGATAAAATTAAAGAGAATTGCTTCCAACTCCCCATGCCTTAAGTCCTAACACCGTTTTCTCCCCGTTTCTGCGCATTGTCATCCCCTGGCCCCTGACCGCTGCTCCCTCACATCACCTTGGCCGGCTTGGGGGCAGCTTCCGGGGCGGCTCCTGGGGGCGCCGGGGCTTCCTGGGTCGGCTCCGGCGACGCGGGCGCGGCAGTCTCCGGCGGGGCCGCCGGAGCGCTTTCTACCTGGGGGGTTTCAGAATCTGGCGCCCCGGGGGCGGCCTCCAAGGGTGCGGCGGTTGCCGGCGGGGTGGGCGCCCCGCCTTCTTTCTTGACGGTCTTGAAATAGGCCGCATCGATTTCATGGAAAAACGCCGGCACTTCCTTCACGGTCTTCCAGGGGCCGCTGGGCTTCTTGCTCTGGTACAGATAACCTGCCCAGAAAAAGTAGTATTTCCCCCGGTAGCGGAAGACGTCGGTGGGCAGGTTGGGGGCGTAGTAGACCCTGGGGGCGCCGGGCACCGGGGTCCACTGCGGTTTGATATGGGGGGGCACCGGATTGATGCGGATATCCTGGGCCAGAACCGGGGAGCCGGCCAGAGCCACTCCCAGCGCCAACGTGATGAGCAGCCTGCTGAGGCGCGCCATAGGAGGTCCTCCTAAAGAATTTTCAGGGAAGCATGGTAAGACCAAGTTCGGTTTCAGCTGCAACAAACTTAATTGCTAACTTATTGAAAGTTATCAATCTATTAACCGAAAACCGAAAACCGAAAACCGAAAACAGTATAAGTGGCCGACGGCCGCTCCCAATCCCTCCCTGAAACCCTCCCACCACCCCCATCCAGGGGGTTGGCAGGGGAGTTTGCGGGGAGGGCGATGGTCTGCCCCGGCCCCCCCGCAACTCCGTAATTATAAGCTCTCTCTTAGGCGCGGCGCAAATATTTTACCAGGGCGGGGGCGATTTGAAGCAGGAACGGTTCACCTTAAGGATGGCCTTGGGCAATTTGCGCACCGGCTGCC
>DASWLF010000202.1:0-4002 GCA_036396255.1 Desulfobaccales bacterium | reverse complement strand
TGTTCCCCGTGCCGGTGTCCAACCCGGTTCTCGATGGCTATTTTGTCCATACCGTCTCCCGGTTCCTGGACCTGGTGGACGATCTGAAGTCGGCGGTGCCTATCCTGGGAGAAAAAAGAACAGACCACTACATCACCTCCCAGGAAAAGCGCTTCCCCGATAACCTGAGTTCGGTGGCGGCGGTGACCAGACAATTGGCGGAGCACTGCCAAGGGATGCCCATCTGGGCGCATCCCAACGCCCAGATCAACGTCATCCCAGCCACCACCATCCCCAGTCTGTTGGCCGCCATGGTGGCGGCCATCTACAACCCCAACATCATCTGGGACGAATACTCGGCGCGCTTTGCCGAAGCGGAGATTCAGGCGGTGGCCATGCTCTCGGACCTGGTGGGTTACGACCCCCGGCGCTCCGGCGGCGTCTTCACCTTCGGCGGCACCGGCACCATCCTGTACGGCTGCAAGCTGGCGGTGGAGAAGATCTCCGGCGGTCGCGCCATGCGGGAAGGGATCCGGGAGGACCTGAAGATCGTGGCCTCGGAGGCCTCCCATTATTCCCGCCTCAACGTCAGCGGCTGGCTGGGCCTGGGCACCAGGAACCTGGTCACCATCGACGCCAACCAGCACCACGAAATGTCCCTGCCCCACCTGGAAGATTATCTGCGGCAGGCCATGGCCCGGGGCGAGAAGGTGGCCGCGATTATCGCCACCCTGGGGACCACGGACGCCTTTGGCATCGATGACTTGACCGCCATCGTGGAGCTGCGGGACCGGCTGGTGCAGGAATACGGCCTCGCCTACCGGCCCCACGTCCACGCCGATGCCGTCATCGGTTGGACCTGGGCCACTTTCCGGGACTATGACTTTGAGACCAACCCCCTGGGGTTTCATGCCCGGACCCTGCGCTCGCTGCGACATTCCCTGAAGCGGATGGGGGATCTCTCCCTGGCCGACAGCCTCGGGGTCGATTTCCACAAGACCGGCTACGCTCCCTACATTTCCAGCGTCATTCTGGTAAAGGACCGCCATGACCTGACCCTGCTGTCCCGGCAGCCGGACCAGATGCCCTATCTCTACCAGTTCGGGGCTTATCATCCCGGCATTTTCACCCTGGAGTGCTCCCGGTCCGGCGCCGGGGCGCTGGCGGCCTTTGCCAATATGCGACTGTTGGGCAAGGAAGGGTACCGCATCCTCATCGGCCACTCGGTGGAAATGGCGGAAATGCTGCGGGAGCAGTTGGAGGAGCACCCCTGCCTTCAGGTGGTCAATGACGGCAATTTCGGCCCGGTCACCCTGTTCCGGGTTTACCCCCACGGGGTGGACGGGGCCACGGCCTGGCAGCGGGAAACTTCCGACCCCTCCTACCGGGAGCAGGTGGCCGCGCACAATGCCTATAACCGGCGGATCTTCGACCTGGTCCACCAAAGGGCCATGCAGGGGGAGGCGGTGTTGCTTTCCTGGACCGACGCGTACCGGCATGCCGTCTATAACGGCGAGCCCGGCCCTCCCCTGGCGGCCTTGAAGTCCTTCATCCTCAGTCCCTGGACCGATGCCAGGGCGGTGGCCACGGTGGCCCGGCAGGTGCTGGAGGCCCGGGAGCAGGTCAAATGAAGCTGAGACTTGTGAGGGAGGGGGCCAGGGGCCGGTAGCACAGGCGTCTTGCCGGTGGGAATCCCCTGCCCCCTCCCTCAAGCTCCCACCCCCAACCCCTTAATGGGGAAGAATGATAGATAGGGCGGGCCTCTGCGCCCGCCACCTGTTCAAACCTCTGGTAGCCGCAGGCTTTCCCTTGAAAGTCCGGGTGTAGGGGCGGGTTTAAAACCCGCCCCTACAGCGGCTTTCATTGTTGGGGGTGGCCCGAATCGGGTCATGGTCGTTTAGTCGGCGCAGCCCAGGCGGGACGCCGATGCCGGACCTCGGAAGCCCGCCGGTTATTTCAGGCTTTGCAGAAAATCGGCCAGCGCCTGGCGGTCTCCGGCAGGCAGGTAGGCGAAGCTGGGCATCTTGGCGCCGGCATGGAGCTGGCGGGGATGGGTGAGGATGGTCTGCAATTGTGCCGGGGCCAGGCGGGTGGCGACCCGGTCCAGGGGGGCGGCGGTTTTGCCGCCCCGGCCGCCAAGAGAATGGCAGGCGAAACAGCCTAAACGCCGGGCCAGGTCGGGCGCCCAAGGCTCCTGGGCCGGGGCCAAGGTGCAGGCTGCCAGCAGTCCCAGTGCGGCCACCGCCAGGGCCCAAATCCTCAAGGCTTCTTCTCGCCCTCGGCGATCATCTTTTCCAGCCCGGCCTTTTCAGGGTGGGAGGGATTTATCTCCAGGGCCTTTTTGAACAGCGGGGCGGCCTTGGCCTTGTCGCCCATGTAATAGTAGGTGGCGCCCAGGTTAACCATGGCCACCCAGAACCTGGGGTCCACTTCCATGGCCTTCTTGAAGGCGGCGATCTCTTTGTCCCTGAGCTCCGGGTTGCCCAGCTGGTTGTACTTGAAGCGGTAGGCCATGCCCAGCATGTTGTAAGCCGCGGCCGCTTTGGGCTCCAGCTCGATGGCCTTTTCGTAGGATGCAATGGCCTGGTCATACTTTTGCTGTTGAAAGTTGATGAGCCCTTCTTGCATGTACTTTTCGGCGCCGCGGTCGCCGCCGCAGCCCGCCAGGGCCGCGGCCAAAATCAGTACCAGACCAAATCTGCGCATAATCCCTCCAAATTCAGGCCCTGAAGCCTGGTTTGCCCCGGAAACCGGGGTTCCCAAAACTTAATCATGACGATTTTTAAGATACTATCAGAGAGGTTGAGGAGGCAAGAAAAAATGACGAGACTGGCTGGGGGTGGCGGCTGGGGGTGGCGGCCCGGCGCCAATGCTCATAGCATATAACAAATCTTAAAGAGTAAATTTACAATACTAATTATGATAATTTTCAATTTCTTCAATTACTATTCTTTCTCCGGGTGATAGTTCTGGAGCGATTTTTCTTATATTCTCCTTTAATGACTGAAAATTAGTTGAATTCAATGTGTTAAAGCATAGGTAAATCTTTTTACGCTCGTTCATACCCATCACAGAGAGAAAGGGCAATACTCGATTTGGAGACTTAAGAAATATCCTGACCAAACTATCGCAATACATTTCGGCAACGACTCCATCTGAATGAATATAGCCTAGAAGGACTTTCTGTAACGCTTTCTGATTTCCATGATCCGCTATAATTCCTATAGACTCAAAAGAATACAGAAACTTAGGAGTAAGTCGCCTCAGCTCTATCCTTTCATAAAGATCATTCATAATTCCTTCGTGATCTACTGGAAATTTCTCAACAAACTCCTTCTCATATTGATTTGGTGAGGCGATATAGAGAGCCAAAGGATAAGCGTTATTGAGCGTTTTATTATTTAAATCTCTTACAGTCAGTTGTAATCCCTTCAGCGCGTTCACGTTATGCACCCTTGCATATTCAAACAATTTCATTAAATTACTTTCTATTTCAGTGTTGCTCATTCTACATACACCTGAGCCTGGATAAAGAAGGGGCAAAAACAATAGCATCATATAAATTATATTTCGCATTGTACCATCTTTCCTACGGTATTATGGTGATGCTGATTGGTGGATCGGCACACAATTCATGCATGGCCTCATCATTGGTAAATATGCATCCATGAGTTGGGTAGTTATGAGCTCCTAAATCTTCACGAACACTATGAAGGCCTACACCTGTTCGTTGGCCGTTCGGCATGGCATCAGCTTTTAATCTTGAGCTAATCCAGGCAGGCAAATAAAAAAAGCCCGTACCCTAGTCCGGGGCGGGCCTGGGGCGGGAATTTTAAGCTCTTTTTCTTCGTGGTTAACTTATTGTAATTGTTAAACAATAAATGGTGGAGGCGGCGGGAGTCGAACCCGCGTCCGCCAATAGTCCCTGGAAGCTTCTACATGCTTAGCCGGTGTTTTGTTGTCGCCCCCGAAGACTTCCGCCAGCAGAATTCTTGAAGGCCAGCCTACATTTAATTTTCGTCC
>DASWLF010000201.1:0-4245 GCA_036396255.1 Desulfobaccales bacterium | reverse complement strand
GGTAAACGCGGCAGCCGGCCACCTGGGTCAGGGGCTGCCCCAAAAGATTAACCCTCGGCAGCAGCCAGCTCAGCACCAGGGCCTCCCCCTCCTGGGATAGGCGAAACTCCCGCACCGGCGCCGGCAACACCGTGTCCGGAGCCAGGGGCGCCAACTTCTTGCCGCACCCCCCGGCCAACAGGGTCAGCGCAAGGAAGATTAGAAGCGAATTCCAGGTTTTTGGTTTTCGGTTTTCGGTTTTCGGTGGGGCGTTTAAAAATCGCGAAGCCGGGAAAACCGACTCCTGACCCCTGACCCCTGACCCCTGGCAACTGTTATATCTTCTGCTCATGTAAGCTCAGTCCCAGTTCGTTTTCCACCCTTTCCAGGGCTTCGTTCACCCGTTCCGGCGCGGTGCCCCCGGGGGAGCGGCGCCGGGCTACGGAGTTTTCGATCTTGAGCCAGTCAAAGATATCGGCCTCCGCCAGGGGGGCAAATTGCTTGATCTCCGTCAGGGTCAGGTCCCACAGTTCCTTGCCCTGGGTTTCGGCGTAGCGCACCGTGTGGCCCACCTGTTCGTGGGCGGTGCGGAACGGCACTCCCCTGGTCACCAGATAATCGGCCATGTCGGTGGCGGTGAGGAACCCGCCCTGCAGGGCCGCGGCCATGCGGTCGGGCCGCACCGTCAGATTCTCCAGCACCCCGGCCATCAGCGTAACCGAGGCCTGCACCGTGTCCACGGTGTCAAAGAGCGGCTCCTTGTCCTCCTGCAGGTCGCGGTTGTAAGCCAGGGGGAGGCCCTTCAGGGTCATGAGCACTCCCATCAGGTGCCCCGCCACCCGGCCGGTCTTGCCCCGAATCAGTTCCGGCACGTCGGGGTTCTTTTTCTGGGGCATGATGGAGCTGCCGGTGGCGTAGGCGTCCGGCAGGGCCACGAAGCCGAACTCCGAAGAGGACCAGAGGATGAGTTCCTCGGCCAGACGGCTCAGGTGGACCATGATGATGCCGGCGTGGCTCAGAAATTCCAGGATAAAATCCCGGTCGCTCACCGCATCCAGGCTGTTGCGGAACACCTCCGGGAACCCCAACTGGGAGGCGACGGCTTGGGGGTCGATGGCGAAGGTGGTGCCGGCCAGGGCCCCGGCTCCCAGGGGCGAGACCCTGAGGCGGGCCAGGGATTCGGTAAGGCGCATCACGTCCCGGCGCCACATCTCGTCGTAAGCCAGCAGGTGGTGGGCGAACAGGATGGGCTGGGCCCGCTGCATATGGGTGTAGCCGGGCATAATTACGTCCCGGTGCTGGTGAGCCAGCCGCAGCCCGGCCCGGCGCAGGCCGGTGAGCCCCCCAATCAGGGCTTCCACTTCTTCGGTCAGGTAGAGGCGCACGTCGAGGGCCACCTGGTCGTTGCGGCTGCGGGCGGTGTGGAGCTTGCGTCCCACCTCGCCGATTTTGGCGGTGAGACGGGCCTCGACGGCCATGTGGATGTCCTCCAGGGAGGGGTCAAAATCGAACTCCCCGGCTTCCATCTCCCGCTGGATCTCGGCCAGCCCCTGGACGATCTGCTCACCTTCCGCCGGGGTGATGATGCCCCGGGCAGCCAACATGCGGGCGTGGGCCATGGAGCCGGCGATGTCCTGGCGGTAAAGGCGCCGGTCAAAGGCCAGCGAAGTGGTGAACTCTTCCACGGTCTTTTCCGTTTTCCCCTCAAAACGCCCGCCCCAGGGTTTTTCCGCCATGGTGCCACTCCTTTATGAAGGCCGGCAACTCAAGCCGCAGGCCTCACATTTGCACTCCGCCAGGTCCGCGCCGTACGGCAGTTTTTGCAAATGGCCGCAATGGGCGCAGCGCCCCAGCGGCCGGTAAGCCATGCCGCCCCGCTCTTTCCAGTAGCGCCAGGTGCCGTATTTCCACCGATACAGCAGCACGGGGTACAGGCAGCTCAAGCCCACCAGGTGCGCGGCGGAGATGTAGAAGGCCCGCCAGGAGATGAGGGCCGTGACCCCCATGACCATGAGCAGGCGGGAGGCCAACCGCCAGGATTTTTGCCAGATAACGGGGTCCGCCAGGGTCCAGGGCAGGCGCACCCCGAACCGGGCGTTGGGCCCCGGCTGCCAGAAGATCATGAGCAGCGCCGCGCCCCAGCACCACCCCGACACCAGGTATGGCATTACGGTGGAAATGTTCTTCTCCTGGCACGGTCCGCCTGTGGTTTTGCCGGCACCGGCAAGATGCAGGTGCCACAAATGGTGGGCGGTGCCCACCTTATCTTTCTTGGCCAGGGGAGTCAAGGCCACAGGTCTCGGCTCCCCAAGTCCCTTATGGGGGTTGGGAGGGGGTTTGGGGGAGGGCAGGGGCCAGTGGCACAGGCGTCCCGCCTGTGCCACTGGCCTTCCCCCAAATCTCTATTCCCTCCTACTTCCCCTCCAGTTTCGCCCGGATCTTCAGGCGCAGGGCGTTGAGCCGGATGAAACCGGTGGCATCCGCCTGCTGGTAATCACCCCCGGCCTCAAAGGTGACCAGGTCCGGACGGTAGAGCGATTTGGGCGCCTTGCGTCCCACCACCATGACGTTGCCCCGGTAAAGCTTCAGCCGGGCGGTGCCGGTCACCGGCTGTTGCGCCTCATCCATGAGCTTTTGCAAAGCATAGCGCTCCGGGGCGTACCAGTAGCCGTAATAGATGAGCTCGGCATAGCGGGGGCTGAGGCTGTCGCGCAGGTGCATGACTTCCCGGTCCAGGGTGATGGACTCCACCGCCTGGTGGGCGGCCCGCAGGATGGTGCCGCCGGGAGTCTCGTAGACGCCCCGGGATTTCAGGCCCACGTAGCGGTTTTCCACCAGGTCCACCCGGCCGATGCCGTGTTCGCCGCCGATCTCATTCAGCCGGGCAAGTAGCGCCGCGGGGCTCAAGGGCTCGCCGTCCACGGCCACCGGGTCCCCGGCTTCGAAGGAGACCTCCACATATTGGGGCCGGTCCGCAGCCGCCTCCGGCGCCCGGGTGAGGACGAACATGTCCTCCGGAGGTTCGGCCCAGGGGTCTTCCAGGATGCCGCCCTCGAAGCTGAGGTGCAGGAGATTCCGGTCGCAGGAGTAAGGCTTTTCTTTGGTCACCGGCACCGGGATGCCGTGCTTTTGGGCGTAGGCCACGCAGTCGGCCCGGCCCCTGAGGTCCCACTGCCGCCAGGGGGCGATGATTTGCAAGTCCGGCGCCAGGGCCTGGTAGGTGAGCTCAAAGCGCACCTGGTCGTTGCCCTTGCCGGTGGCGCCGTGGCTCACCGCGTCGGCCCCCACTTTCCGGGCGATGTCCACCTGGGCCTTGGCGATGAGGGGCCGGGCGATGGAGGTGCCCAACAGATAAGCCCCCTCGTACAGGGCGTTGGCCCGGAAGGCCGGAAAGATGAAGTCCCGGACGAACTCCTCCTTGAGGTCTTCGATATAGACCGCATCGGCGCCGGTGGCCTTGGCCTTGGCCGCCACCTCGGAGAGTTCCTCGCCCTGGCCCAGGTCCGCGGCAAAGGCCACCACCTGGCACTTGTAGGTTTCTTTCAGCCACTTGAGGATCACCGAGGTGTCCAGACCGCCGGAGTAGGCCAGAACGATTTTGTTGATGTCCGCCATAATGTTGTCCTATCAGCCATTATTCATTGGGCTTCGCCCAACCTGCGGTAACTGGGGAGGGGGCCAGGGGCACCCGCAACCTTCACCCCAGCAGTCATGTAGGGTGGGCATTGCCCACCATCTCTTTTTGTTCGTTATTTCATGGCGGGCGGTGCCCGCCCCACATCTTTCTGCACAGGCGTCCCGCCTGTGCCATTTGCCCTTCCCCCCCAATTCCTTCCCCTCACCCAAACAGCATTCATAGGCGTGCCATGCACGCCTTTAGGTTCTGGCGGCCACGGGCCGCCCTATGATTTTTGCACAGGCTGGAAAGCCTGTGCCACCTACCCTTAAGGGATTGGGGGAGGGGTGTCGGGGAGGGGGTAAGGGCTTTTGCCCTTAGCCCCCTCCCCGACAATATCTTCTCCTCACCTTCCTCCCAGCAGCCATTCCAGCAGCGCCTTCTGGAAGTGGAGGCGGTTTTCCGCCTGGTCCCAGGCTGCGGACTGGGGGCCGTCCAGGACCTCCCCCGTGATCTCCTCCTCCCGGTGGGCCGGCAGGCAGTGGAGCACGATGGCCTCGGGCCGGGCCAGGCGCAAAAGTTCGGCGTTCACCTGGTAAGGCTGAAAGATTTCCCGCCGGGCCGCGGCCTCTTCTTCCTGGCCCATGGAG
>DASWLF010000200.1:0-7306 GCA_036396255.1 Desulfobaccales bacterium | reverse complement strand
GTCTGCCTGGGGGTGCTGGTGCTGCGCTTCACCCACCCGGCCCTGCCCCGGCCCTTCCGCTGCCCCGGCGGCAAGGCGGTGGCCGCGGCCGGCGCCCTGGTGTGCCTGGGACTGATGCTCTCCATCCCCGCCGGCTCCTGGTGGCGCCTGGGGCTGTGGCTGGGGCTGGGCCTGGCCGTGTACTTTTCCTACTCCTGGTATGCCGGCCGTTTTACGGCCGCTGAAGGGCAATGAACGATCTAGGGGCGACCAGGGGCTGGTTCGTAAGTAGCTCTGGTGGTAATCCATGCCATATTTTTTATTTTACCTGAGCCGAATAAGATTCATTATGACAGTTATAAAATCGAGATTAGATTAGATCTGCCATTTAGGGCCAAAGATTTAACTATGGGGAGGATTTTGGATTTAGATATGTTAACCATTTAAAATAGTTATTATTATGATTTAAACCTCGCATATGGAGCAGTGATCGCAATCAGAGGGTGTAGGAATGTGCAGCCGCAACTCTCCCTGGTAAGGTCGATCTCACGTTGTCTCCAAGAGCCGGAATTTCTTCAAAGCCATACTGAAAAACGAGTCTATTTCACTGAGGTGGAAGAGGCAGGGTTGCTATATTTCTCAGGATGGATCGGCAGGGGACATCTAGATGCTTTGCGGAAGTATGAATAGGAGGCTGCCAAACGACCTTTCCAGCCTGACTCTGGCCTTAATATGCGCCTCAAGATGTTGGGTAGCTTATAGGTTTCACGAACGGCCCAATACCAGCCATTCTGAAGTTCTTCGGAGGTCATCCCTTGTGGGTGGATGACCGATTGACAGGCATCATAATGAGACCAGTCGCGATCGTGGATCCGCCCCTGGCGGTCCATTTCCTCGTAAAGCCTGGTGCCTGGAAATGGCGTGAGGATATGGTAAAGGACCACGTCGATTTTGGTGGCATTGACGAAATCGACGGTGCGCTTGAACACACCTAGATCATCGCCATCGAGGCCAAACATGAAACTACCCATGATAGTAATGCCGCGGCTATGTAACTGACGAATGCCCGCCACGTATTCTTCCGGCCGGTTAATTCCCTTGCCCACTGACTTAAGCGCCTCAGCAGATATGCTCTCGAAACCGATAAACACAAACCGCCCTCCCCCGGCAGCATAAAGGTCCATCAACTCCGCATCCTTGGTCAGATTAAAGGAAGCCTGCGCCCCCCAGGTAATTCCCAAAGGAATTAAGGCCCGAAACAACTCTTTGGCATATTTAACATTGCCGATGAGGTTGTCGTCGAGAAACATCCAGCGTTTGTCCGGCTGATTGGTTATTTCGGCCACAACTTCTTCCACCGGCCGCCAGCGGTAACTGCGGCCGAAGAATTTCGTTACCGCGCAATAATCGCAGTCGAAAGGACAGCCGCGGGTGGCCTGAAGGGTGCTAAAGACGGTGTACATGTTACGATTGAGCAGTTCGCGCCGGGGTATCGCCATATCCCGCATTTCAATCATGTCGGGGTTCTGATAATTACTTTGCTTCGCCCCGCCGTTCTCCAACTCCAAGAGGATTTGTGGCCAAACACCCTCGCCCTCGCCCAAGACCACAATGTCGGCGTGTTTGGCGGCCTCTTCGGGCAACGCCGTGGCATGATAGCCTCCGATAACCACGGTCTTGCCCCGCTTACGGAATTCGTCGGCCATCTGGTAAACGTGTGGAATCTCACAGGTCATGCCGGTAAAGCCCACCAGATCCCAGTCCCCATCATAGTCAGGATCGCCCAGACGCGCATCGTGGATAACAACTTCGTGTTGAGGCGGGGTGAGCGCGGCGATGGTCGTTAAGGTCACCCTGGCAAAGCCGGCCTTGCCACTTTTGGAAACCTGCCCGACATATCCGGTGGATTTCGGTTGGACGAGGAGTATTTTCAATGTTCTTCCCTATGGAGTGCGAAGATGAGGACTCTCTTGGATGGATGGTCAAAGCCCCCGCTTTGCCACCAGAAAAGCCGGCAGGAACCTTGTTTCGCCAGGCCGGTCTATCGGATTTAATCGTTTTTAAGTTCTTGGATGTTCTTTTGTTGTCATTTTAGATCCTAATCCCCTTGGCATTCAATAGAAAAAAGATATGAGCGCATTGGAAGAGCGCAGGGATGTATCTCGGTTTCGCTGCTCCAACCCCTGATAAAACTGAACATGAGCCTTCGCTAACTTGCCATTATCAGCAAACTCTTATAAATGCCAATTAGTTTGAGAGATGATCCCCCTATCTCAACTCTGAAATCGTAAACACCGCCTCCACCTGGGGGACCGCCTGCGCCACCGCTTCTTTGCCCCCTTCCTCCCGGTCCACCAGGATCAGCACCTTCACCACCTTAAGCCCGAACTCCCGGGCCGCGGCGATGGCCTTCAGGGTGGAGCCCCCGGTGGTGATGACGTCCTCCACGATCACCACCCGCTGGCCGGGCTGGACGTCCCCCACCACCCGACCGCCGGTGCCGTGTTCCTTGGCTGCCTTGCGCACCGAAAAGGAGTTGATGGGCCGGCCCTGGAGAAAGCTGGTCAGGGCCACCGCGTGGGCGATGGGGTCGGCCCCCAGGGTGAGGCCACCGATGGCATCCACTTGAAGGTCCCGGAGCATCTTATAAAAAACCTCACCGATGAGGGCCAGGCCCTGGGCGCTGAAGGTGGTGGGGCGGCAGTCCACGTAGTAGGGGCTCTCCCGGCCGGAGACCAGCTTGAAGGGTTGGTCCGGGCGGTAGCGGAAGGATTTTTCCCGCAGCAGTCGCAGCAGCTCTTGCCTTTTTAAGTCCATGGCCACCTTTAACCTTAATCTGCAGGGTTAGGCCAGATTAAGACCTCCACCCCCAAAATTCTTTAGTGGCACCGGCGTCTCGCCGGTGATGCAGGGGCGGGTTTTAAACCCGCCCCTGCCGCCTTCATGCTGGGATGGCGGGTCTTTTGGCTGATTGAGGTTTAACGTTTTGGGTTCTGGCCTGCTCTAACCCCCAAAGGGGAACCGAGATGAACGCCTTAACTGTCCGGCTCGGTGTCTTGATGTTGGTGGTTTACGGCCTCATGTGCCTGGTGCAGATGATGCACAAGGGTTTCTTCCTCCTGGTCAGCCCCTAGTCCGCCTCAGGTAGGCCTCCAGCGCCTGTTTGGTGGAGCGAAAGGCGATGCGCTCCCAGGGTATCTCCTCCGGGCCGAAGACCCGGGCCTCCAGGGTCTCATCCCCCGCAGCCAACTCTCCTTCCAGGTACTCCGTCAGGAAGGCCACCACCACGATGGGGCTGTCCCTATAGGAATAGACGTTGATCAGACCCACCGGCCGGACCACCAGGTGGGTCTCCTCCAGGGTCTCCCGAGCCACCGTCTCTTCCACCCGCTCCCCCACGTCCACGAACCCCCCCGGCACCACCCAGAGGCCGTAGCCCGGATCGATGCCCCGGCGCACCAGGACCACCCCCCCAGGCAGGGGCACCAGGGCGATGGCCGCCAGCTTGGGGTCGATATAGAAAATGAAGCCGCAGCGGCTGCACACCAGGCGCTGGGGTTCCCCGGCCTTGAGCAGGCGCTTTTCCAAAGGCCCGCCGCACTGGGGGCAGAACTTATAAGTATCGGATAAATCCAGACTCACGGTTAGCCCATTTCTAAACAGTGAGATTATTCATAGAAAAGCTCATGCCCATGGGCCCAAAATGTGGAACAGCCGCCCTCGGCGGTTCTTGATAGAAGGTATGGTGGGCCGTGCCCACCCTACATTTCCTCGCTTTCGTCAATTCGCGGTCTTGGCTGAAAGCTGAAAGCTGACCGCGGTTAGCTACCTTTAGATAAACGGGGTAAAATCGTCCCCGGCCCGGGGGATGTACCCCTGCTCGCCGCTGGGAAGCAACTCCACCCGGTCATAATACGCCGGACCGCCCCGGGGCCCCACTTCCCGGTAATTGGCGATCTTCTCCTGCAAGATCTTCACCTTCTGGCCGGATTTGAGCTTTTTGACCTCCCGGGACTTCTCGCCGGCGCTCTCCAGCAGGGAGCCGTCGTTGACCAGGACGCCGTAGCGGGAACTCTCCTGAAACCGCCGGAGCCACCAGCCCTTAATCGCCAGGGCCGCGGTGGCGTCCTGGGTGGCGGCCTGATAAGTCTCCAGGGCTTTGAGGGATTTGGAGCTGGGGATATGTCCCAGGGCCCACAGCACGTTGAAGGGGAAGGCGCCCACGGCTCCGTGCCGCTCCTCTCCATATTGCTGCCGGTTCTGGAGCAGCTGCGCCAGGATGGGAACCGCGGCCTCCCCCTGGGCCGCGGCCCAATAAGCGGCATAGAGGGTGTCGACATAGCCTCCCTGCACCATCCTTTTTTCCCATTCCGGCAGGGTCAAAGGGGGACCGGCGTGCCCTGCCAGGGGACAGGCCAACGCCACCGCCAGCAGCACCGCGCCAATTGCCCTCTTACCCATGGCCGCTAACCATCCCCTCTGCTTAACCCCGGAAAAAACCTGGGCGCCTCCATCCGACGCCCCGCCGGGCAGTTGCAACCCCACCCGGGCAGTCATCGCCCTTACCCCAGCTTGATGGGAGTGGGGGTAAAGGTCAACAGGAAAACCAGGATGGTGACGAATCCCAAAGCCCGGCGGCGGCGGTCCAGAGGCACCCAGGAGTGGAAAGGCGGCGGATGGCGAAACCCCAGGAAGGACACCAACAAGGCCCATACCAGCCAGACCTCCGAGAACACCAGACCGCAGACCACCAGCAGGCCCAGGCAGCCCAGGGACACATAGCGGTGGTACTCGGGGAACAGGGCATAAGACACGTGGCCGCCGTCCAACTGGCCCACCGGCATCAGGTTGAGGGCCGTCACCAGCAGGCCGATCCAGCCGGCAAAGGCCACCGGGTGCAGGAGCACCAGGTCCTCCGGTCCAAGAGGGCCCAGGACCAGCCAGCTCAAAAATTGAAAAAGCAACGGCTCTCCCAGCACCAATCCCTTGCCGGTCCCCATCACCGTGACCGGGGAGAGCTTCAGGCCCGCCAGGATCACGGGGATGGACACCAGCACCCCCGTCAAGGGCCCGGAGCAACCCACGTCCAGCAGGGCCCGCTTGTCCTGGATGGGGGAACGGATGCGGATGAAGGCCCCGAAGGTGCCGATGATAAACAGGGGGGCAAAGCCCACGAAGGGAATGTAAATTAATGGTGGCGCCGGAAGGAAATAGGGGAGTGTCGCATCCAAGTGGTGCCGCCGGGACACCAGGTAATGGCCCATCTCGTGGGTTCCCAGGATCAGGAGCAGGGTGAAGGAAAAGGGGATGCCCTTATAAAGGAGCCCGGGGGCCTCCAGGGGATTTACCCCTTGCTGCATGGCCCCGGCGATGATGGTGGTGACCAACGTGGCCAGAAACAGCGCCAGGTGCAGAACCGGCCGGGGCGCCCTGGGGGGTCCCGGCGCCCCATCGCCCCCGGCACCGTCCCAACCCTTGGGGGGCTCCGGAGTGAAAAGTCGATCCTCCGGGGTCACCTCATCTGTACCTTTGTCTTCAATGCTTCAATCTCTTCCCGGCTCAGCATCCGAAAATCTCCCCGGGGCAGGGTCCCCAGGTGCAATGGACCGAAGGCGATGCGCTTCAATTTCAAGACCGGATGGCCCACGTGCAGCAGGAGGCGCTTGACCAGGTGATAGCGCCCTTCCCGCAACACGAGTTCCAGCACCGTTCTGCCCGACTCCCGCTTCTTCACTTCCACCAGGGCCGTGACGGTGCGGTCCCCCACATTTACCCCCTCGGTCAGGCGGCCCAGAGTCTCGGGGCTCACGTCGCCGGCCACGGTCACCCGGTAGATGCGGGGCACCTGGTAACCGGGATGGGTCAGGCGATAGGCCAGGTCCCCGTCATTGGTGAGAAGCAGCAGCCCGGTGGCGTCGTAGTCCAGGCGGCCCACGGGGTAAAGCCGTTCTTTGAAGGCGTCTTTCAACAAATCCGTAACTACCCGCCGGCCCTGGGGGTCATGGGTGCTGGAAATGTACCCGTAAGGCTTGTGCAGCATCACGGTTACCGGCGCCGCCGGAGGCCGCACCGGGCGGCCGTCCACCTCGACCTTATCCCGGTCCGCCTCGATTTTGACCCCCATTTCCGTGACTACCTGGCCGTTGACGGCGACCCGGCCAGCCCGGATCCAATCCTCCGCCAGGCGCCGGGACGCCACCCCGGCTCGCGACAAAAACTTGTGCAGGCGCTCCATGGTCACGGCTTCCTTATGAGGTTTGGGACAGTATCTAGGGTCTCACGGCCTCCCGCATTATAATTGAAATTCCAGATTAAAGGAAATTGCTTCTCGCACTTCGGCCATGGTAAGGCGGGCATACTGGCGGGCCCGGTCGTTACCCTGGCGCAGAACATCCAACACTTCTTGGGGATGAGCTTCGTAATGGCGCCGCCGCTCCTGGATGGGGGCCAGGTTGGCCAGCAGCGTCCGGGCCAGCAGCTTTTTGCAGTCCACACAGCCCAGCCGGGCGCCGCGGCACTCCGCGGTGATTTCCGCAATCTGCTCCTGAGGGAGATTGAGGCGGTGAAACGGAAAGGCCAGGCAGCGGTCCGGCTCCCCCGGGTCCCGGCGGAAGGGGCGCTGGGTGTCGGTCACCATCTGCTTCACCTTCTGGGCCATCACCTCCGGCGGGTCGCTCAGGTAGATGCAATTGCCGTAACTTTTGCTCATCTTGCGGCCGTCGGTGCCCGTGAGCTTGGGAATCTCGGTGAGCAGGGCCTCCGGTTCCGGAAAGATAGGCCGGTAAAGGTGGTTGAACCGCCGGGCGATCTCCCGGGTCATCTCCACGTGGGGCACCTGGTCCACCCCCACCGGCACCCCGTCGGCCTTGTACATCAGGATGTCCGCCGCCTGGAGCACCGGGTAGCCCAAAAAACCGTAGGTGGCCAGGTCCTTGTGGGCCAGCTCCTGGAGCTGGTCCTTGTACGTGGGGTTGCGTTCCAGCCAGGGCACCGGAGTGAACATGCCGAAGATCAGATGGAGTTCGGCATGCTCCGGGATGGCGGATTGCACGAAGATGGTGGACTTGGCCGGGTCCAGACCCACGCTCAGCCAGTCCATCACCATTTCCGGAATGTAACCGCTGATAGGTTTGGGGTCTTCGTATTCCGTGGTCATGGCGTGCCAGTCGGCCACGAAATAAAAGCACTGGAATTCTTCCTGCAAGCGCAGCCAGTTGTACAGGGCGCCGTAGTAATTTCCCAAGTGCATCTTGCCGGTGGGGCGCATGCCGCTCAGGATGCGCTTCTTTTTTGGTTCTCCGGGTTTTTGGGTGCCAAGTGAATCTTC
>DASWLF010000199.1:0-1660 GCA_036396255.1 Desulfobaccales bacterium | reverse complement strand
TCCTGAGGGGGATGCCCCGGGGCTTGAAAAAGGTCACCCCCGGCTCCGTCTCCACCCAGCGGCATTTTTTTGGTCTTCCCATTTTAACTTCCCGTCAACCCGTGATGGTATAAATTTAAAGTAAACCGGGAAACTGTCAAGAACAAAGCGAAAATTGACTCCCGAGCGGACCCTCGCCATTGACGAACCGGGAAAACCGGCTTATCCTAGTCAGGAACTTGAGGGGAGGGCCGGGGAAAAGCAGATCCCCGGCCCTCCCCTCAAACTCCCCTCCCACCCCCCTATATTGGGGTTGGGGGGGGTCAGGGAGGATTGTAAGTGGGCCGTCGGTTCCTATCCCCCTCCGTGAAAAAAGGCTATACTCAAGACCGCCGGCGAAAGGAAAAACCTTGCTGAGCCAGACATACCAGGAGCAGGTGGCGGAATGCGCCCGCTTCATTGGCCCCCGGCTGGAGCGCCCGCCGGAGTGGGGGATTGTTCTGGGCACCGGCCAGGGTCAGTGGGACTCCAGGTTGGAGGATGGGGAATGCCTGCCGTACGAGGCGCTGCCCCATTTCCCCCCGGCCACCAGCCCCGGCCACCATGGCCGCCTCTGCTGGGGCCGCCTGGCAGGCCGCCAGGTCATGGTCTGTCAGGGCCGCTTCCATGCCTACGAAGGCTACTCCATGGGCCAGGTGACCTTCCCGGTGCGGGTAATGGCCACCCTGGGGGTGAAGACCCTGGTCCTCACCAATGCCGCGGGCGGCCTCAATCCCCACTTTCGGCCCGGCGAGTTGATGCTCATCTGCGACCACATCAATTTCATGGGGGACAACCCCCTGGTGGGGCCCAACCTGGAGGCCTGGGGGCCGCGGTTCCCGGACCTGAGCCGGGTCTACGACCTGGCTTTAAGGGAACTGGCGGCGGAGGTAGCCCGCCGCCAGGGAACGGTGCTGCGCCAGGGGGTCTATGTGGCGGTCAAGGGCCCCAGCCTGGAGACCCCGGCTGAGACCCGCTTCTTAAGGATGATGGGCGCCGATGCGGTGGGCATGTCCACCGTGCCCGAGGCCATCTGCGCGGTGCACGCCGGCCTAAGAATCCTGGGGATCTCGGTGATCAGCAACCTCAACCTGCCGGACGCCATGGCCCCCATTGCCATCGAGGATATCATCGCCACGGTGGCCCGGGCCGAGCCCGCTCTGGCGGACTTGCTCTTGGGGATAATGCAAGAAGTGCCGTAAGCCCGGGTTAACCCTGCTTCTTTCGGGGCCGGGTGGGTTTCTTGGCGGCCTTGGGGGGCGCCTCGGCGGACGGCGCCGCCGCCTTGGGCTTGGCGGGCGCGGTTTTCGGCGAAGGCGAAGACGGTTTCGGGCTGGGAGCCCCCAGGGGCTCTATGACATAAACCCGCTGTTCCGGGGGAAGATTATCCAGGCTATGTCCGCAAACGGGACAGACCCGTAAATAAAGGGGATTTGTCGCTCGGCATCCCGGGCATTTCAACCGCAGCCCCATGGCCGTCCTCCTGAGTTTTTCCTTACCATTAGCAAAAGTAGCAGGATTCTTCAAGTCTTTTGTAGCGGTTGAGCAGCCCGGTCCAGTTGCGACCACAACTTCAAGAGGTAACCCAAATGAAAAAAGTCGTCATTTCTACGGATCAAGCCCCGGCCCCCAGCGGCGCCTA
>DASWLF010000198.1:0-4131 GCA_036396255.1 Desulfobaccales bacterium | reverse complement strand
TCACCGGCACCGCCCGGTCCAACCCGGCAATGGCCGCCCGGCCCATGGCCAGAATCGCATCCTCGGTGCTGCCGCCGATATGCGGCGTGGCGATGAAATTGGGCAGGGTAAGGAGTTCTCTATCTTCCGGTGGTTCGGTGGCAAAGACATCAAACGCGGCGCCCGCCAGGCGGCCGTCCATGAGCCTTGCTTTAAGGGCTGCCTCATCCACCAGATTACCGCGGGCCGTGTTGATGAGAAAAGCGCCGGGCTTCATCAGGGCCAGCCGCCCAGCGCCGAGCATATTCCTGGTAGAGTCGTCCAGAGGAACGTGCAAGGTAACCAGATCCGATTGGCCCAGGAGGTCTTCCAGACCCACGGGGGTCACCTGGTGTTCCGCATAGAACTCAGGGAAATCCAGAATATCATGTGCCAGCACCCGGCAGCCAAAAGCCCGGCCCAGCACGGCTACCTCCTTACCGATATGACCGCACCCCACAATGCCAATGGTGCGGGCGGATAATTGTTTCCCCACCAGCTGCCGCCAGACCCCCCCCTGCACTTCCCGAGTCGCCTCCGGGACCCGGTGGAACAGGAAAATGGCGAAGGCCATCACCAGCTCGGCCACCGAGCGCTTGTTGACCCCCCCGGTCCAGCCCAGCAGAACCCCGTGACTGGCCATTGCCTCCATATCAATCGTATCCAGACCGACGCCGTATTTAGAAACCACTTTCAGTTCAGGTAGGGCCGCAAAAACCGTCTGGTCCAGTCTTTCCAAGGCGGTGATGGCCTTGGCTTTCCCCCGCAGGAAGTCGATCAAATCCGGGCCGGCCAGAGACCGCCCCGTATCATTGAAGGTGACGTTAGCATATCTGGCCAACAATTCGGCCCGCAAAACCGGATGCCTGGAAAAGGAACGCGAGGCCACCGCCACCGGCGTTGAGTCTTTCATCGGCATCGCCTCGGGGTCGGATATTTCTGGCATTTACCCGGGGAGGGGGCAGGGGACTGCCCCCCCCGGCCCCCTCCCCCAAATACATTAAATCCAGAGCTCTGTATATTATTCAAGTTATTTTTAACTGCTGGAGAAAGTGGTTCCCGGCATAGACCGTCACCGCATTGGCCACCGGCGAGTCGGTCCAGGCCGTCACCCCGCCCGCAGCCCGCACCAGCGCCAGACCGGCCGCCACATCCCAGATCTTGATATCCCGCTCAAAATAAGCGTCTGCCCGTCCCGCCGCCACATAGGCCAGAGACAGGGCCGCGGATCCCAGTAGCCTCACCTTCTTATAGTGACGCACCTGGTCCACCAGCTGCCGGAGGGGCGCAGGCGCAAAATCGGTACTGGCCGGAAAGCCGGTGCACAAGATCGCCTTCCGGATCTCCCGGGTGGAGCTGGCCTGGATCGATTTCCCGTTCAGCCAGGCGCCGTCGCCCACCCTGCCGGTGAACAGCTCTTCCCGGTGAAAATCATAAATAACCCCCAGGAGAGGCTCTGGTCCCCGCCACAGGGCAACGGAGACACAACAGAAGGGAATACCTTTCAGAAAATTTATGCTGCCATCCAGCGGATCGATGATCCAGCGCAGGGCACTCGCCCCGCCCCTTGCCGCCAACAGCCCTTGCTCTTCGGTGAGCATGGCGAAATCCGAGTGCTGCCGCAGGATCTTAACAATGCACTCCTCAGCGTCTCGATCCGCCGCCAGCTTGATATCTCGGGCCAGATCTTCTACCACCGTCCCGGTTCCCCCGGCCGTGAGCAAAAAATGCCCGGCTTCCCGGGCAGCCTTGACCGCCAGGGACAGATACGATCCCAGGGCATCTGCTGATAATGCCGGCATCTTCACCGAATCCTTGTAAGACCCATACGGGTTTGGGGGCGGGAGTTTGAATGAGAGGGTAGGGGCTTTGCCCCCTAACCCCCTCCCTCACGGTATTGGTCACGCGGTTGAGCCAATGGTCTGATCTTTCTGCTCGGCGCGGCATAAATTGGCCAGAAAAGAGCTGACCAGGTGGTCCAGAATCAGGTGCACATCCTCCACCGGCCCATATTCCCCTTTATCAGTAGGTACGTGGACCACCAGGCTGGCCACCTGCTTCAACCGGCCCCCATCAAAACCGGTCAACGCCACCGTCACCGCCGGTACCCCCTTGGCATATTCCACCGCCTTAATTACGTTGGCGGAATTGCCCGAAGCAGAGATGGCCACCACTACATCGCCAGGGACTACCTGGGCTTGGAGTTGCTGGATAAAAATTTCATCGTAGCCGCAGTCATTGCCGATGGCGGTCACCATAGAAAGATTGTCCGTCAAACTTAGGGCCCTGAAGGGCTTGGCCCCACCCCGGCAGCCGATGGCCAGGTCATTGGCGAAGTGACTGGCGGTAGCCGCACTGCCACCGTTACCCAGGAAAAAAATCCGCGCTCCCCTTTCCCGCGCCGCAAGCAGCAGGTCGATAAATCGGGCGATGGCGGCCGCGTCCAGCCGGAGAAGCACTTCCCGCAGGTAATCCAGATACCCCCTGGCAAAAGCCGGGGCAAGGGGGTGGTCACGGTATAATTCCTCGATTCTGTTCATAGCTTATCTTCCGGAGAGGGGATCACCAAGATCGAAGCGGTTCCGCCATTCTGGGTCTGCCCAATAAATATGGTAAACCAGTTTCATGGTGAGCAAGGCATCTTGGCTGTTGCCATATTGAATCCCAGCCCCATTATTGATGGCGTCGGCAAATTCATTGATTTCATCTGCCCAGGAATTATCTTCAAGGTAGGTTATGGTTTCTTCACGGGTTGCCCCGACATCGGCTTCATCCCGCCGGCCGATAATCAGCTTCTCTTCGCCATAACTCTTGGAACCGGACAGAATTCCTTCTAACACCAAATAGCCGTCGCTCAGACCAATATCCAGGGAAAAGCGGTGTTGCCACTGGGTGGCGCTGGAATGTAACATGGCCACTCGCCCTTTAGTATCCTTCATGAGGGCAAAGGCATTGTCCTCGATATCATGTTTCCAGAAGCTATTGGACACATAGCTCTTTACTTCCACAAACTCCCCGCAGAAAAGCCGCATGAGGTCCACCATGTGAATGCCTTGGTCGAGCAAGATGCCGCCGCCGGCGTATTTCCGCTCTGCCCGCCAGCCGCCGGAGAAAGGGATGATTTTACTCTTGCCATAAACTCCCCGGAGATTGATGACTTCTCCCAATTCCTTTGATTGGACAATCCGCAAAGCCTCCCGCACCGAGTCGTGGTAGCGATGGTTAAAGCCGTATTTTAATAAAAGCCCGGGATGTCTCTTTTCGGCCTCAATCACCCTTTCAATATCCTGGACATTACGGCCGGGGGGTTTTTCACAAAAGACATGCAGACCGCGCTGCAATCCGGCCATGGTCACTTCCGCAGCCAGGTAGTTAGGCAAGCTCACAAATAGCACATCCAGGGGTTCCTCCAAAAGTTGCCGGTAATGGCTGAAACAGCGCACCCCGTCCGCCATTACCCCTGGTTCTGCAAAATTCTGATCACAGACTGCCGTAGTTTTAAACAGGGGATGCTTGTCAATAAAGACCCGCCGCCTCTTCCCGACCACTCCATAACCGGCAATCCCAACCTTCAGGCGACCCTGTGGCATCCACCGCTCCAGGACTGAATCATTGATAACTTCTCAAAAGTTCATCATTCTTCATAAACGCCCGGGCCCGCTCCAGATCTGCCGGGGTGTCCACCCCTATCACCTGGAATTGGGTCGCTACCATGCGCACCTTGTAGCCGTGCTCCACGGCCCGGAGCATATCCACGGACTCTACTTGTTCGAGAGGCGTGGGAGGCAGGGTGGCGAACCTCTGTAAAAACTCTTTTCGAAAAGCAATAATGCCCAACTGTTTATATTTCTGAAAGACCAGGCTGCCAGCTTTGCGGACTGACGGTATGGGCTCCCGGGAAAAATACAGGGCATTTCCTTCCAGGTCGCAAACCGTTTTGACCACGTTGGCATTGGTGAACTCATCGTCACTGAGTATTTCAGACATCAGGTTGGTGCAGAGCAATTTTGCATCGCCCCTCAGGGGAGCCAGGAGAGGTTCAAACATGCTTGGCTGCACCAACGGTTCATCCCCCTGCACATTGATGATAATGTCCGCATCGAGAGAAACCGC
>DASWLF010000197.1:0-6798 GCA_036396255.1 Desulfobaccales bacterium | reverse complement strand
GGCCCAAGCTCACCCCAGAAGTTCATGCTGTAGAGGCAGTTTAAGTCTAGAAAAGAAAATCCCAGGAGAAACTTATGCACACTCGAATCGTAATGGCAATCATGACGTGGTTTCTGGTGTCAGGGATTTCGGCATATCCGCTTGCCCTCGGCGCTGTGAAAACTGACCGTCCCTCAGGATTGTTGAGCCAGGAGCACTTGCGGGGAAGCATGCAGGGGCAGTCGGGGATAGCCTTGGACCTCAATGGTGACGGCAGGGAGGACCTAGTGGTCGGGGCCCCTTACGCGCAACGGGGGGGCAAGGGCGCCACAGGAGCCCTGTTGGTCTATCTGGCCAACCCCGGAGGGTTTTCTCCCAAGCCCTCCGTCCTTTTGGAGGGAGACGGCAACCTCGGGTGGAGCCTGGTCGCCCTGGGCGACGTGGATGGCGACGGAAATGCTGACTTTGCCGCCGGGGCCTTCAGCGGCAGCAGCGAGGTGGCGTCCCTGGCCGGGACCGTGACCATCTACAAGGGCAGTAATCCACCCCAGAAGGTGCCGGGGGCTGTCCTCTCGGGCGAGAACGCCCTGGACAAGTTCGGTTACGCCCTGGCCGTGGGCGATTTGAACGGCGATGGCTACCCCGACCTCATCGTCGGCGCCCCCTTTCATTCGCCCAGTCCTGCCCTCTACCAGCGGGGGGCGGTGTACATTTTCTTCGGACCCGGCTACGACCAGGCGAAGGCGGTTAAAATTCCCGCCACGTCAGCCAACGGGGGCATCGGTTTTTCACTGGCCACGGGTGACATCAACGGCGACGGCGTGGACGACCTGCTCCTGCAGGCCAGCAGCAAGGTGATCTGCTATTACGGCTCCAGTGGTTCCTTTACGCCATCAGCCCCGAACGTGGTCTTCAGCAGCTCGGATGGGGGTTTCGGCAAATCCATTGCGGTTCTTCCCAATGGAATCGTGGCGATGGGGGCTGATACGGCGGCTGTAGCCAACGTCAGCGAATCCGGAAACCTTTCTATCTTCAAGCTCAATACGAACGTCACTCCCCCCTCCCCCGAGCTCCTGGTCAAAATCGACGGGGAGCCCAACTGCGGGCGTTTCGGCTCGGCCATCCTGCCGTTGCAGGACATCGGTGACGGCACCCCGGGCCTGGCGGTGAGCGCGGTGCACGCCGACGGGAACCACTGGCCCATGACCGGCAAAATCTCCCTCTTCAGCCTGACCACAGGGGCCGCAGGGGCCATCGTGACACCCGCCAAGGCCTTCCCGGGGGAAGCCAGGGACATGCACCTGGGCACCTTTCTGGCCCAGGCTGCGGGCGGGAGAAAGCTGGCGGCGGGCGCCCCCACTGAAAACGCCAATACCGGCGCAGTCCGGCTCTTCGACCTGCGTTGAGCCCTGGCAATGAAGAGAGAGGAGAGATACCCATGAAAAAGTTATCGATTTTCAGCCTCGCGGCTTGCTGCGCTGCGGTCCTGGCGCTGGCGGTGGTATATAACGAGACCAACTTCAATGCCCAGGGGCGGATGTACCAGCCCGCGCCCGAAGGGCACCTCATTGGCAAGGACAACGGACCGGGGGTCGGCCTGCACCACCCGGGCGAGGTTTGTTCCCGGTGTCACAGCATGGGCGGGAGGGCCGAGGCCTATCCCTGGACCATGGCGGGCACCCTCTACGCCGACCGTTCCGGCCGCACGGTGCTCAAGGGCGGCGAGATCATCCTGCAGGACCGGGATGGCAACGTCATAAGCATGACCAGCAACGAGGCCGGGAACTTCTGGACCACCGCTCCCATCGCCAGCAACCCATACACCGTGGCCAGCCATGGCGGCATGACGGAACCGTTGTATGTCCTGGACGAAAATGGCAATCTGGTGCAACCGGCCGACCCCGCCAACCCCAGTACCTGGCTCTACAAGACCTGGGTGCGCAAGGGGTTTTCCGTGCGCCCCATGGTGACCATCGCCCCGGCGGGCGGCAGCACCGGCATGCCCATGTCCTGCAACATGCACCATGGCAACATGGGGTCCCGGGGCGCCCTGTGGGTTTCCCCCGCTCCCACGCTGCCCTCTTATCCGGAATCAGGCCAATGGGGCCTGAGCTACCGCAAGCACATCTACCCCATTCTGCGCAGCAAGTGCTCGCCCTGCCATATCCCCGGCAACACCATGACCCGCCTGGTCACCAAAAGCGATCTCGAGATCCCCTCTACCTCCATTGACCACAGCTGCAGCCTGGACCTCATGGCCTATGAGGGGTCGACCGGCAAGCGGGGAGTCCTCGACGTGGTGGACCCGGACAATCCGGAACAGAGCCTCCTGCTGCGTAAAACCGTTTTCGGGGGCATACATTCCGGAGGCGCCTTTTGGAAAGACGGTGACCCGGATTATCTCGCCCTCAGGCAGTGGATCGCCGAGGGGGCGCCTGGACCGGAGCCCATTTATTAAAAGCAATGATTACTACCACCTAAAGGTTCTTTTGGATGGCTAAGAATCAAACCGAACTTCAACATTTGGTTTTCCCTATCGCAATGGTCCTGGTTTTAAGAAAGCTGGCATTGGCCCTGCCAGCCTGGTTACTGCCAATCCATTTCGGCCGGGCCTCTGGGGGGGAGTATGAGCAGCATGGTTTTCTTTCAAGATTACTCATTCTGGCAGGACCACAAGTGGGATATCCTCCCCATCCTGGCGCTGCTCCTGATCCTGGGCCTGTTGATCTTAACCCTCATGAATATATTGAGAAAAAGCCGCCGGATGGGAATGCTTCTGGCTGCCCGCCTCGGATTCGAGACCATGCGGGCTGAACTTTCGGCCAGGTTCATCAACTTGCCGGTCCAGGAAATCGACCAGGAAATCAAGCAGGGGCTCAAACCGGTATCTTGGAATGGGAGCTTGCCTGCCGGGGCGGCCATGACAGAGGAAGATACCTGCTATAACTGGAAACTTATCAAGTCTCTGAAAATTGAACCTATCTGCACCATATCATCACTCATTGTCGGCAGTTGCTAAATAAAAAAGGGACCAACAGATCGGTCCCTTAACTGAGATGAAAACTGCCTGATAAGAGCTTTGCCGGCTGAGCCATCCCGGGAGATTCTTTAGAGGGCCCTTACTTCGCCTTCCTTTTACCCCGCTGAGCTCCTAATCCCTTTTCCTTTGCCAACTTCCGCCGTTGCTCAGAATACTCCTTACAAACCAATGGATATTTTTTGGCGTCCAGGCCATAGCGCTGATAATATTCCTTCGGTTTCAGACTGTGGGCTTTACGCAGATGGGCTTTTAAGGTCCGCATCTTCCTGCCGCATTCCAGACAGACTACATGTTTTGCCGTAACGATATCTTTTAAAGGGATCGGTGGTTTCTTTACCCCTTCCGCTTCCTTGGTCACAGCCTCCGGGATCGCAACTCCGCCTTCCAACGAGGTCAAGACCTGATAAACTGCTTTGATTTCCTCGACCAGTTCTTGGGGAGTGAGTTCAGACATCGAGGCATGAGACATCACAATTTGAGCGGTAAGTTTCAATTCTTCGCTGGCCATGGTGGGGTTTTCCTTTTTAGTGGTGGGATTTAATCGCGTGGTGAGTGTGGTAAGAATAGTTATTTCATTCCACACTGTCAAGAAGTTTTGTTTCGGAAATTTTGTTTTTCCTCGATCTATTAGATGATTATTATCAAACTTACCATAAATCCAGCTGACTTTTGGGAGCAGGACGACTCTTTCCCAGAAACTTCTCCGCAATGAGTTCTGCAATCAAAGGAGCATTACCGCCAGCCCGATTGTTGATGATGACGTTGATCACCATCCCCTTTTCTATGGCCGTCTTCATAATTTCAACCGTCTCCAAGATCATTTCTGGCTGCAGCATCTCTTCCACCAATCCATCAAACGGGTAGGCTTTTTCATAAGAATCGTCATAGCGCATTCCCAAAGGTGTCAGGAGCCTGATCACACACTCCTTATTAAAAAATCTCCCGTCCGCTTTGGCCAGCTTGACCTGCCTCCCTTCGATCCACCACTCTAACTTAACATGTGGATCAATTTTTGGGGGGCAGGGGGGATTTTATAATAACCACCTGAAACCCCCTAAATCCCCCTTTTGCAAAGGGGGACTTTAAGACCTTGAGCGCTTAGGTTTTTGTTTGATTTGCCATCATACTATTTATGAGACACAACACTGGCGATAACCACAAAAGCAAAAGGCAGGGACCTGAGTTCCTGCCTTTCTTTTCCCCTACCGAAAACGGCAACCGGTCGGTTAATTAAAGGTGCCCCAGACCACCTTCTTCTTCTGGGCCGGCTGCTCCAGGAGCTCCAGGGCGCCCTGGAGGATGCCCGCGGCATCCAGGCCGAACTTTTGCCGCAGGATATCCTGGGAGCCGTGCTCCACGAAGGTATCGGGGATGCCCAGGCGCTTCACCGCCACGCCGAACAGGCCCTGGTCGGCCAACAGCTCCAGGACGGCGCTGCCGAAGCCGCCGGCCACCACGTTCTCCTCCACCGTCAGCACCCGGCCGTGGCTGGCGGCCAGGGTTAGGATGAGGTTATCGTCCAGGGGCTTGATGAAGCGGGCGTTCACCACGGTGGCGTTGAAGCCCCGTTTCTCCAGGTCCCCGGCCGCCTTCAGGGCCGGATAGACCGAGGCCCCCACCGCCAGGATGAGCAGGTCCTCACCTTCCTTCAGGAGTTCGGCCTTGCCCAGGGGGATTTTGCTGAGGGTGGAAGAGAAGGCCACCCCCGCGCCCCGGCCCCGGGGATACCGCAGGGCCACGGGCCCCGGGTGGTCCACCGCGGTGTAAAGCATGTCCCGCAGCTCATTTTCGTCCTTGGGGGCCATCAGCACCAGGTTGGGCAGATGGCGCAGATACGACAGGTCGAAGAGCCCCTGGTGGGTCTCGCCGTCTTCTCCCACCACCCCGCCCCGGTCCAGGGCGAAGACCACCGGCAACTTCTGCTGGCAGACGTCGTGCAGGACCTGGTCGTAGGCCCGCTGCAGGAAGGTGGAATAGATGGCCGCCACCGGCCGCATGCCTTCCAGGGCCAGGCCCGCGGCGAAGGTAACCGCGTGCTGCTCGCAGATGCCCACGTCATAAAAGCGGTCGGGAAACTGCTTGCGAAAGTCCACCAACCCGGTGCCGTCCGGCATGGCCGCGGTGATGGCCACAATGCGCTGGTCCTCTCCGGCCAGGCGCACCAGGGTTTCCCCGAAGACCTCGGTATAGGTGGGTACGTCCCCCACGCGCTTTTTGGGTTCGCCGGTGTCGGGGTCGAACTTGCCCAGCCCGTGAAACCCGGTGGGGTCAGACTCCGCCGGCTGGTAGCCCTTGCCCTTGGTGGTGCGGACGTGCACCAGGATGGGGCCCCTCAGGTTCTTCACGTTTTTAAAGGTCTCGATGAGATGGTTCAGGCGGTGGCCGTTCACCGGACCCAGGTAGGTAAACTTCAGGGCCTCGAAGAGCATCCCGGGGGTAAAGAAGGCCTTAAAAGATTCTTCGCCCTTCTTGGCCCAGGCCAGCAGGTCGCCGCCGATGGCCGGAAAGGAGCCCAGCAGGGTCTCCACCTGCTTTTTCAGGAAGACCATGGTGGGGGCGGTGAGTTTGCGGCTCAAGAACGACGACAGGGCCCCCACGTTGGGAGCAATGGACATGCCGTTGTCGTTCAGGACCACGATGAGATCCTTGTTGAGGTCGCCGGCGTTGTTCAGACCCTCGAAGGCCATCCCCGCGGTCATGGAACCGTCGCCGATGACCGCGATGACCCGGTTGCGTTCCCGCTTCAGGCAGCGGGCGGCTGCCATCCCCAGGGCCACGGAAATGGAAGTGGAGCTGTGCCCGGTGTCGCAGACGTCGTGGGGAGATTCGCACCGCTTGGGAAAACCGCTGATGCCGCCGTACTGGCGCAGGGTGTGAAAACGGTCCTGGCGCCCGGTGAGCAGCTTGTGGGCGTAAGCCTGATGTCCCACGTCCCAGACGATTTTGTCCCGGGGCGAGTCGAAGACGTAGTGCAGGGCAATGGTCAGTTCCACCACCCCCAGGCTGGGGGCCAGATGCCCCCCGGTGCGGGCCACCGTGGCGATGATCTGCTCCCGGATTTCCTGGGCCAGCTGCGGCAACAGCTCCGGGGGCAGCTTCTTCAGTTCCTGTGGATTATTAATGGCGCTCAACAGGCGGCGGGGGGCCGACGGCCGAGGTCCCTGGCGACTATCCATATTTTTTCCATCCCCTGAGGACAATTTATATCAAACATCAAGCCATAAATCATCTATTTCCAGCAACTCGGGATAAATTGAGCTTAACTTAAAAAAGGCTTAACTCTCTGGTCAAGACCGCCGCACCAACAGATAACGGGCCAGCTCCCGTAAGGGTTCGGCCCGGTGGGCAAAAGGCGCCAGTTCCGCCACCGCCTGCTCCACCAGCCGCCGGGCCCATTCCCGGGCCGCCTCCACCCCCAGCAGGGCCGGATAGGTGGCCTTCTGCCGCTTTTCATCCATGCCCGGGGCCTTGCCCATTTCCACGGCTTCCCCTTCCACATCCAGAAGATCATCGGTGACCTGGAAAGCCAACCCGAACTTTTCCCCGTAACCGGTAAGCAGGGTCACCTCCCCCCGGCTGCCGCCCCCCACCAGGGCCCCGGCCCTGACGGCCGCGGTGAGCAAAGCCCCGGTCTTCAGGCGGTGGATGGTCTCCAGCTCCTTCAGGCTGACCTGGCGGCCTTCGGCCATCAGGTCCAGCATCTGTCCCCCCACCATCCCCTGGTAGCCCGCGGCCGCGCCCAGCAGTTCCATGACCTCCAGCAAATCGCGCTCCCGGCC
>DASWLF010000196.1:0-4912 GCA_036396255.1 Desulfobaccales bacterium | reverse complement strand
CAGCGCTCCCCCCTGGAACAGAACCGCAAAGTGCTTCTTGAACTCCCTAAGTTGCCGGCCCCGCAAGGTGGAGATATCCAGGCCGTCCACCAGGATCTGGCCGCGGTCGGGCTTGAGCAAGCCGATGATGTGCTTCAGCAGGACGCTTTTCCCCACCCCACTCTTGCCGATGACCAGGGTGATCTCGCCCGTGGGCATCGTCAGGTTGATGCCGTCTAGCACCATCTGTCCGTTGAAGGATTTGTACAGGTCGATGATTTGGATCATATAGCTTTCAGCAGTCAGCAGTCAGCAAAGGATAGTGTCTCGTTCGTAAACCGTTTGAAAATAATCGAGCCCCCATTGAATGATGCGGGGTTAAGTCCCCCTTTTTTTAAAGGGGATTAATAAAACCTCGATATCCTCAAAACCCAAAACTCGAAACTAAAAACTCGAAACTCGAAACTCGAAACTCGAAACTCAAAACCTGCCTGAGACATTTCCATCCCGCTTACATAAAAAACGAGGTGAGGACATAGTCCCAGGCCAGGACCAGCACCGCGGACAGGACCACGGTCTGGTTGGTGGCCCGGCTCACCCCCTCGGCCCCGTGCTCGGTGTAGTACCCCTTGTAGCAGGCCACCAGGATGATGGTGAGGCCGAAAACCAGGGACTTGACGATGCCGCCGTTGATATCCAGGGGCACCACGCTCTGCACCATGCCGGTGAAATAGGCGCCGGAGCTTACCCCCAGCAAAATCACGCCGACGAGATAGCCCCCCAGGATGCCCGTCACGTCGAAGATGGCGGTGAGCAGGGGCACGGCGATGAGGCCGGCGATGAGCTTGGGCATCACCACGTACTGCATGGGGTTGACGGCCATGGTGTCCAGGGCGTCCAGCTGCTCGGTGATGCGCATGATGCCGATTTCCGCGGTCACCGCCGAGCCGGCCCGGGCCGATACCATGATGCCGGTGAGCACCGGGCCCATCTCCCGGATGAGGCTCAAGGCCACCGCCGAACCCAGGGCCCCTTCCGAGCCGTACTTCCGCAAGGTATAGTAGCCCTGCAGGGCCAGCACCATGCCGGTGAACGCCGCGGTGAGCAGGATGATCAGGGTGGATTTGACCCCGATGAGCTGAAGTTCCTGCAGGATGCGGCGGGGGCGGAACGGCGGCATAAAGGTCAAGGCCAGGGCCTCCACCAGGAAGAGCATCATGCCCCCGGCTTCATGCACCAGGTCCAGACCCCGACAGCCTAACTTCCGGATGAAATTGACCATAAAGTTAAAAATTACCACATAGACTTAAATGAAAAAAAGAGAAAAAGCAACACTCAATAAACTTACCAGGGTTTGGGGAAAACTCAAGCCCGGTGAAAATCTCCCCCGCCCCCCGCGGCCGCCTCTCCCAGCCCTGGCCGCCTTTTTGCTGCCGCTTCTGCCCCATCCCGGCCCCTACCTGGAAAATTCCCTTGGCCGGACAAATTTATTGACGACTAGAACAACTCTGATTAACATAAGTTTGATTGGTTGGCTTAAACCCCCGCAAAATGCTGGGTTTGGGGGACGAACCGGGAGGTTGCATGCCAGTAAAGGTGGCCATCAACGGGTTCGGCCGCATCGGCCGCGCCCTGGCCCGCATCATCGCCACATGGGATAAGGACCTGGAGCTGGTGGCCATTAATAGCCGCGCCGACATCGCCCGGGACGTCCATCTCTTCAAATATGATTCCGTCCACGGCCGCTTTGCCGGCAAGGCCGAGGCCCGGGGCGACAATCTGGTCATCAATGACCGGGAAGTGCGGGTCACCCGCATTCTGGAGCCCGAGAAGCTGCCCTGGAAGGAGCTGGGGGTGGAGATCGTCCTGGAATCCACCGGGGCCTTCCGGGACCGGGCGGCCAACGAGGGGCACCTCAAGGCCGGGGCCCACCGGGTGATCATCGGGGCGCCGGGCAAGAAGATAGACGCCACCTTTGTCTACGGGGTCAACCATAAGGATTATGACCCCCAAAAGCACCGGATTGTCTCCAACGCCTCCTGTACCACCAACTGCCTGGCCCCGGTAGCCAAGGTGCTGCACGACAACTTCGGCTTCGAGTACGGCCTGATGACCACCTGCCATTCCTATACCATGGACCAGAGATTGCTGGACGGCTCGCACAGCGACCTGCGCCGGGCCCGGGCCGCGGCCCTGTCCATGGTGCCCACTTCCACCGGGGCCGCCCGGGCCGTCACCGAGGTCATCCCGGAGTTGCGGGGGCGCCTGGACGGTCTGGCCATCAGGGTCCCCACCCCCAACGTTTCCATCATCGACCTGGTGGCCACCGTCAGGAAGCCCACTTCCGTGGACGAAGTGAACCGGGCCTTTACCGCCGCCCAGCAGGGCGAACTGCAAGGCATCCTCCGGGTGTCCTCCGAGCCGCTGGTTTCCATCGACTATATCGGTTCCCCGTATTCCGCGGTGGTGGACGCGGAGCTCACCAACGTCATGGGCAACCTGGTCAAGGTGATGGCCTGGTATGACAACGAGATGGGGTTTTCCCACCGCATGCTGGACCTGGCAGTGTACCTGGGCCGGCAGTCAAGTTGAGGCGCCTCCCGGGAGGCCCTGAATTTTTTGGTTTGCAACCCACCAACCGGCAGAAGAGATCGGATCGGCCGCCGCCACCCTTACAGGTGCAGAAAAAAACCTTTAACCCACGTCATAGGAGCTGCTACCGGTGAAGTACATCGATGAAGTCGATATTAAAGGAAAGACCCTCTTCATTCGGGTGGATTTCAATGTGCCGCTGGACCAGAACCGCAACATTACCGACGACACCCGAATCCGGGCCGTGTTGCCCACCATCAACTTTAGCCTGGAGAATGACGCCCGGGTGATCCTGGCCTCTCACATGGGGCGCCCCAATGGCAAGCGCAGGGAGGAATTCTCCCTGGCCCCGGTGGCCCGGCGCCTGGCGTACCGGCTGCATAAGAAAGTGAAGCTGGCCCCCAACTGCATCGGCCCTGAGGTGGACCGACTCAAAGAGGAAATGAAGCCCGGGGACGTGCTCCTCCTGGAAAACCTGCGTTTCTACCCGGAGGAGGAGAAAAACGACCCCAATTTCGCCCGGGAATTGATGAAGGGCGTCGACATCTATGTGGACGACGCCTTTGCGGTGGCCCACCGGGCCCATGCCTCGGTGGAGGCGGTGACCAATTTCGCTCCCATCTGCGTGGCCGGGTTTTTGATGCGGGACGAGGTCCACTATTTTCACAAGTCCATGGAGGACCCGGCCCGGCCTCTGGTCGCCCTCATCGGCGGCGCCAAGATCTCCAGCAAGCTCACCGCCCTGAAGAACCTGCTGAAGCACGTGGACAAGATGATCATCGGCGGCGCCATGGCCAACACCTTCCTCAAGGCCATGGGGTACGAAGTGGGCAAGTCCATGGTGGACGACAGCCTCTTGCAGCGCGCCCGGGAGCTCATGACCGCGGCCCTGAAAAAGAAGGTCAAGTTCTACCTGCCGGTGGACTGCGTGGTGGCCGACCGCTTTGGCAAGCAGGCGGAAACCAAGATCCTGCCGGTGCAGGAAGTGCCCCGGGACTGGGTCATCGCGGACATCGGCCCGGCCACCGTCACCCTCTTCGGCGAGGCCCTGCAAAACGCCAAGACCATCGTCTGGAACGGCCCCATGGGGGCCTTTGAGTACGATGCCTTCAGCCGGGGCACCATGGCCATGGTGCAGAAGGTGGCGGAATCCTACGCCCTGACCATCGTGGGCGGCGGCGACACCGACGTGGCCCTGCACAAGGCGGGGGAATTCCAGAAATTTTCCTACGTCTCCACCGGCGGCGGCGCCTTCCTGGAACTGCTGGAAGGCAAAAAGCTGCCGGGTATCAAAGCCCTGGAGAACTGGGGCAAGAGGCATAAAGATGTCTGAACGCCTGCCGCTGATCGCCGGCAACTGGAAGATGTACAAGACCATGGCGGAGGCCCGGGCCCTGGCCCGGGAGATCCGCCTGGGAACCGGGGGGCGGGCCCGCCCGGAAGTGGTGCTGGCCCCCCCTTACACCGCCCTGGCCGCGGTGGCCCAGGAACTGGCCGGCTCGCCCATCGGCCTGGCGGCCCAGGACACCTTCTGGGAGCCGCAAGGGGCCTACACCGGGGCCATCTCCCCCTTGATGCTCCAGGATGCCGGCTGCCGCTACGTCATCGTGGGCCACTCGGAGAGGCGGCAGCATTTCGGCGACACCAACCGCACCGTCAACCTGAAGCTCAAGGCGGCCCTGGCCGCGGGCCTGCGCCTGATCTTCTGCCTGGGCGAAACCAGAGAGGAAAGGGAAGCCGGCCAGACCATGGCCCGGGTGGCGGAGCAGCTCCAGGAAGGCCTGGCCGGAGTAGCCGCCACCGGGGAAAACCTGGTGGTGGCTTATGAGCCGGTGTGGGCCATCGGCACCGGCCTCACCGCCACGCCGGACCAGGCCCAGGAAGTGCATCACTACCTCCGGGGGGCACTCTCCGGGCTCCTGGGCTCCGGCGGCGACATCAGAATCCTGTACGGCGGCAGCGTCACCCCGGAGAACGCCGCCTCCCTGTTGGCCCAGCCGGACATTGACGGCGCCCTGGTGGGCGGGGCCTCCCTCCAGGCGGCCTCCTTCCTGGCCATCATCGCCGCGGCCCCTTAGGCTGCTGGTTAAGGACGGCGCCCCGGAAGGCGTTTGCCGGCCTCCCGCCCTACCCTTCGAAAAGCCTTGCATCCGGGCGGATATTTTTTTATATTTTAATAGATATGAATACCATTATCATCGTCATCCATGTGGTGGTGTCCCTGGCGCTGATCATGATCGTGCTCTTGCAGCACGGCAAGGGCGCGGGCATCGGCGCGGCCTTCGGCGGCTCGTCCCAGACGGTGTTCGGCTCCACCGGCGCCGCTCCCTTCCTGGCGAAG
>DASWLF010000195.1:0-3418 GCA_036396255.1 Desulfobaccales bacterium | reverse complement strand
AAATTAGTAAGGGTACTGGCGAAACACAACACTATCAGGATGTTGAAAAACGCCTCAAGTTCTTGCTGTCATTCTGAGCAAACCATCATGACCTAAAGGTCACAACGAAATATGAAAATCTAAGGGAGGCGGGCCCGGAGGCCCCACCATAAATAATATTTGGTAAGGCGGCCGTCCCCGCCGCCCCCGAGTCGGCATGGCAACAAGGTATTTTCAGAAAAAGCGAAGAACCCAGCGTCTTGTCTCGTAAATAATATGACAAACATTTCGACGCATTTTCCCAAGGACTTTTTTAAGTCTCCCTTTTCTAAAGGGGGATTTAGGGTGATTATCAAGGGGTTAATTATAATCCCCCCTGGCCCCCCTTGAGGAAAGGAGGGTAATACTCCTGATTTTAAAGGTCATATTAATTACGAAACGCCTCCCTAGTCTTTCTATTGGCGGC
The DNA here is from genome assembly GCA_036396255.1 of Desulfobaccales bacterium. Lineage (GTDB taxonomy): Bacteria > Desulfobacterota > Desulfobaccia > Desulfobaccales > 0-14-0-80-60-11 > DASWLF01. Next base: position 2,973 of record DASWLF010000195.1, on the reverse strand, counting down.
CACGGGCCGCCCTATATTTTCTTATGACCTCTCCTCAACCCCCTTACTTGGCCGACGCCGCCGCCGGCGGGGACTCCACCGGGGCCTCGAAGGTGTTGCCCAGGACCAGCTGCGCCGCCGCCAGCTCCTGCTGCCGGACGAGCAGCGAAATGGAGGAGATGGTGCAGCTCAGGGCCAACAGGGACACGTGGGCCCCCTCCAGGGCCTCCAGCATGGTATGGACAATGCCGTAGCGGTCCCCGAAATGGGGCCCGTGGAGAAAGATCCCCGCCACCGGGGTGAGGCGCATGGGCCTGGCCTCGGGCAAGTGCTGTTTTAGAAGACGCCGCACCTCAGGGCCCTGGTCCCCGGCGGACAGGGGGCGGGCGGTGCTGCAGGATACGATGAATTCCTTGCTTCCCAAGCCGGGGAGAGCCACCAGGAACGGGACCTTCAACCCCAAATCCGCCAAGTCCACCAAGGCGTTGGCAAAGCCCTCCAGGATCTCCGAGGAGGAAATACTCAGGCCCCAGAGGTCCAAGTCCGGCTGCGGCACGATCCAATAAACCTTGATGACCTTCTCCTGGTAGGTGGCCACCACTTTTTCCAGATACTCCCGGGGGGGCGGCTGGGCTTCAAAAAAATCTTTGGGAGATTCAAAGGACGAGAACTGGAAATCCTCGAACAGCTGCTGCACCGCGGCCTTTTCCCGGCGGAGGGACAGCACCACCGAGATGGCGGAGGGGGAAGTGGCGAGGCCGTGAATGATTACTCGGGCCCGGGCCAGGCTGCGGATAAAATTGCCGATGATTTCAGGGCGCTTGTCGTGGGGATAAAGGGACAAAACCGCGGTGCCGGACTGCAGTTGCAGGGAACCCTGGGGGGCGGTGTGAGTCTTTAAGAGGGTTAGGGCGGCTTCCCCGGCCTCGCCGGCGGTGCACAGGACTTCCCGGTCGCCGGCCACGTGGGTCAAGAAAGTCAGGTTGATCTTGCTCTGGGCCAGGGGCGCGGCCAGGCGCGCCGACAGGCAGTCCTCCCCCCGGGGGGAGGAGGACACCACGCAGGCGCCCCCCTCCAGGACTTTAAGGCCCCCAATTCTGATCCTCTTGATCTCCAAGGTGCGTCGGGCACATGCCTTGAGAAGATGTTAGAGTAATCTTTCCACCGCCTCCACCAAGGTGGCGGCATCCACCGGTTTGGGGATGTAGTCTTCCGCCTCGGTGGCCATGCCTTCGGCGTGGCTGTAGGTGGTGGTGGGCACCGCTTCCCCCACCGCGGTGAGCAGCACGATGGGGATATCCTGGGTCCACTTATTGGATTTCAACTCCTTGCAGAGCTGATAACCGTTTTTCCGGGGCATCATGACGTCCAGGATCAACACGTCCGGACGGCGCTTTTTTATGGCTTCTTCGCCTTCGATCCCGTCGTAGGCCTTTCCCACCTCGTAGCCCTTGTTTTCCAGCATCATGGATACGGTTTCCACCAGATCAGGATCGTCGTCAACGATCAGCACGTACTTTTTCGACATGGGACCTCCCCTTTCGAGATGAGCGTAATTCCATTATGACCTTAAAATCTTTAAATTACAAGGCTCATGAGTCGGGCAAATCGCGCCCCCGATACCGTCCCGGTTCCCCCTTATCCGCCGTTCAGCTTGGGCCTGGGATACAGGCCGACCCGCTCCACAATTCCCGGCACCTTCTCTTCCCACTCGATGGCCATGATATGGAAGCCCCGGATGCCGGGAACCCCCTTCAATTCCTCGATCTGCTCCACCGCCAGGTTGATGCCTTCTTCGGCCTGCTTTTCTTTGGGGACGCCGCCCATGCGCTTGACGATCTCGTCGGGGACATCGATGCCCGGCACCCGTTTCTGCATGTACCTGGCCATGCCCACGTTCTTCATGGGGGTAATGCCGGCCAGGATGGCGACTTTCTCGGTGAGGCCCCGGTCCACCGACATCTTCATGAAGGTCTTGAAGGTGTCCATATTATAGATGCACTGGGTCTGGACGAACTGGACGCCCGCGGCCACCTTCTTGGCCAGCCGCACCACCCGCATCTCCACGTTGGGGCCGGCGAAGGGGTTGGCCGCGGCGCCGATGTACATCTGGGGCCGCACCTCGAACTCGTGGCCCCCCAGCAGCTTGCCTTCGTCCCGCATCATCCGCACCGTCAATGCCAGCTGGGTGGAGTCCAGGTCGAAGACGTTGGCGCAGTTGGGGTGGTCGCCGAAGTGCTGGTGGTCGCCGGTGAGGCAGAGGATGTTGTTGATCCCGAAGGACCCGGCCCCCAGGATGTCGCTCTGCAGCGCAATGCGGTTCCGGTCCCGGGTCACCATCTGCAGCACCGGCTCCAGGCCCATGAGCTTCAACCGGATGCAGGCGGCCAGGCTGCACAGGCGACACACCGAGGTCTGGTTGTCGGTGACGTTGATGGCGTCCACATAATCCTTGATCATCTTGGCCTTGTGCTCGATGACCTGGCCGTCGGCGCTGCGGGGCGGACCCACCTCCGAGGTGACCGCGAAGTGGCCCGCGGCTATCATTTTCTGGAGTTTGCTGGGAGTCGTCGTCATATCCGTAAATCCTCTCTCACGATCTTGCGGGGTCCACCATCCCGGGAAGATTTCCAGTCCTTGGGCTCCACGGGGTTCTCAAAGCGGTCCAGCTGGCCCAGGGTTTTCAGGCGCTCATAGATCAACTGCCAGCCGCAGGGGATCTCCGGGTTGATTTCGCACTTGCCCGCTTCCGACCCGCCGCAGGGGCCGTTGAGCATGCGCTTGGAGCAGCGGGCGATGGGGCAGACGCCGCCGGTCTCCGCCAGGATGCAGCGGCCGCAGGCCTGGCAACGCTCGGAATAAACCCCCCGTTCCTCGTTGACCCCCATGAAACAGGTATCCACGCCGGGATAGACGATCTTGTTGTTATACATCTCGGCCAGGTACTGGACGCCGACCCCGCAGGCCAGGGAGACCACGGCGTCATAGGTGTCC
>DASWLF010000194.1:0-2797 GCA_036396255.1 Desulfobaccales bacterium | reverse complement strand
ATGATGAAATGGAGGAAGTAAGCTTCATCGCCGGGATAACCTTCCTCCCCCGGGAAAACCACCCAGTCGGAACTGCCCGCGGCCAGCACCCGGGCCACCGCGGCTTTAAGGTGCCCGAAAAGCCGGCGGCCGGTGCGGCTGTCGCCGGCGGGCTGGTCGGCAAGGCGGCGCTGGTCCATGGTGCCGTGGTACAAGGTCTCAATCTGCCGGTCCAGGTGCGGGTCGATGACCGGCTCCAGGATGGTGGCGCCGTCGAAATTCAGGGTGAAATAAAACAGTCCCCCGGGCCGCAGCAGAGAGAACATGGGCGGCAAGGCGGCGGGCAGGTCCAGCAAGTCAAGCAAGGCGTGGGCGATGAGCAAGTCCCAGGAGGCGCGGCCTTGCTCCCGGGCCGCGAAGTGGCAGAGGTCAATGGTTTCCAACTCCACCAGGACCTTCCGGGTGTCGCTCTGAATCAGGAGAGGCCCGGCTTCGGGGTCGGTGGGGGCAGGGGCCGCGGCCAGGCCCCGGAGACGTTCCCGGGCGGCCGCCAGGTTTGCCGCCTCGGCGTCAATGGCGGTGTAAACCGCCTGGCCCAGCAGGCCCCAATCCAGCAGCCTCTCGATCATGGTGCCGATGCCGCAGCCCACCTCCAGGACCCGCAAGGGGGCCGGTTCCGGGCGTTCTGGCACCGCCTGGCGGAGGTGGTCCCAGACCCGCCGGTTCAAGGAGCGGTCGTCCAGGTTCTTCTTGGCGGCCAGGTAGCGGGTGAAGCTGTAAGCGGTGGGTCGGGTCACGGATTCAGGCCTTGAAGCGCTGCACGAACTCCCTCACCCGGGCGGCGCTGGCGCTCCAGGTGGGGTGGGCGGAGCAACTCTGGTAGGCGGCCAGGCTCATGGCCCGCAGGCGCTGCCGGTCCTGGGCCAGGAGGCCCAGGAACTGGGCCAGGGTCCCGGCGTCTCCCGGCGGCACCAGGAAACCGTTCTCGCCCTGACGGATGATTTCCCGGGCCGCGCCCCTATCTCCGGCGATGGCCGGCAACCCGAAGTGCATGCCCTCCAGATAAGCGATGCCGAAGCCTTCGTAAGAGGAGGGCACCGCCAGCAGGTGGGAGTCCGCCAGGCTGGCAGCCAGCTCCGGGGCCGGCATTGTCCCCCGCAGCGACACCTGCCCGGCCAGGCCCGCGGCGTTGATCTGGCGGCGGATGGCCCCGGCGTAGGCGGGGTCGGCGTTGAGGCTGCCGGCCACCTGGAGCCGCCAATCCCCGGGGGGCAGGGTGGCCAGGGCGGTGATCAGGGTATGCAACTCCTTGCGGGGAATCAGGTTGCCTACGAAGATTATCTTCAGGGGTCCGTCGGTGGCGGCCCGGGCCGCGATCTGCTCCCGGGTCACGGCCCCGGGCAGCCGGTCTCCCCCGGGAGGGGCCACCACCGCCGGGCGGCTGTTGCCCACCAGGGATTCCACGTCGGCCCGGGTGGTCCGGCTGACGCAGATAAAGCCGTCCACCGAGGCCAGATATTGCCGCTCCAGCCAGCGGCAGAACCGGTTTTGCCAGGCGGGCCGGGGTTCGCGGCTGCGCAAGTGATGGACGATGGCAAGGATGGGGTAGGAAACCAGGGGACGCAGCCGCCGGTTGAGGCGGACCAGGGACGGGTGGGCCAGCTCGTCCTGGAGGAGGGCGTCAAAGGAGTCCCGCTGCAGCCGGTGCGCCAGTCCGGGCCCCAGATTGTCCAGCAGGCCCCGGGCGTAGGAGCGCCAGGGCAGGGAAATGACCTCCACCCGGTCTCCCTGGCGGCGCAAGTTGTCCACCAGGTGGCGGTCATAGATAAAGCCCCCGGAGACCAAGTCCAGGCTGCCGTAAATCAGGAGTCCCAGGCGCACTAACGCTCCTCCCGGTAGGCCGCCCAGGCGATGTCGTTTTCCCAGATTTTTACGGTCAAGGCGCTGATGGGCTCCTGGATGCGGCTTAAGAGGTCCTGCCCCATGATGCGGGCCAGGTTTTCGATGCTGGGGTTCATCCCGGCAAACTCGGGCAACTGGTTCAGGGTCTGGTCCCGGAAGTAGGCCACCAGCTCTTCCAGGTGGGCCTCCAGGGCTACGATGTCCACCAGGTAGCCGTGTTGGTCCAGGTTCCTGCCTTCCAGCTGCACCTCCACCCGGTAAGGATGGGAATGGAGCTGGTTTTCCGGCCCCCAGTCGCCGCCCACGAGATAATGCCGGGCCACGAAATCCCGCCTCACCGCCAGGGTGTACCTGTGCATGGTCCGCTCCTTGAGTTTCGAGTTTCGAGTTTCGAGTTTCGAGAATTTTCGTCTAAGGTTATAGCGTTTGCCATAAATTCATGCCGCTGGCTGGTTTTTAAATCCCCCTAAATCCCCCTTTTTCAAAGGGGGACTTTAGAAGTAATTCCTTATAGTTCCCCCCTTTGCCAAAGGGGGGTTAGGGGGGATTTTAGGTTTCAGAGTATTCCCATTAACGGAGAAAACTTTTGGCATTCGCTATAAAATTTTCGGCAACCAGCCGTGCACTTCAACAAACCAAAAACTGGAAACTCAAAACTCAAAACTCGAAACTGGAAACTCGAAACTCAGTACGTCAGGATTACCTGGACGACGTCCGCCGGGTTCCGGTCGATCAATGCATAGGCCTGGGCCGCCTGGGTAATGGGAAAGCGGTGGGTGATGAACCGGGCCGGCTTCACTTCCTGCAGCATCTGCCAGGTTACCAGATAGCGGCGGGGCTTGTTCCAGCGGCCGGAAAGACCGGGGGGAATGCTGCTCACCTGACTGCTGACGAGCTGCACCCGGCTGCGGTGGAA
>DASWLF010000193.1:0-1665 GCA_036396255.1 Desulfobaccales bacterium | reverse complement strand
CAGAGACAGATGGTGGAGCACCAGGCGCCCGAACAGGATGCTGAGGAAGCGGCAGTGGAAGGGGGAGAGCAGAAAAGCGGCCTGGGTGGTGCGCAGCCTCATATACAGAGGCAGGTCCGCCAGGTCAAGGCGGATCAGGTGCGACATGCCTGGCTCATCACGGGGAAGGTTGGGATAAATGGTCCCTTTAACCTCCAGCAGGTGACGGGCGAAATGCAAGGTGAAGCACGGAAACAGAGGCAGGCCCCGGGCCGGCTCGATGCCGGTCAGGTCCGGGTGGTCCTCCCATTCCACCGTGCAGGTGGTGATGTCGTGGATGAGGCGCAAAACCTCGGGGGTGATTACCAGGGACCGCAGCCGGGCCGCCACGGCCTCACGAGTCGGGGCGTAGTCTTGGATCATGAAACGGAAACCTGTTTTCCTGGGCCTGGGTGGCAGGGCAGCAGCAAGTGGGCCCTTCCCCCCGGTATTATTTATTTAATCATTATTTTTGCGGGCACCAGGGGATGGTTCCCGGGGCCGCATTTTTTGGCAGAACCCGGCCAGGTCCCGGCTGCCTGCCTGGATTCTGCCGGCGATCTCGGGCCAGTTCAAGGTGGTAAACTGCCGGTCAAACAGCAGCCAGCGCCCCCTTACCATCACGTGGCGCACGTCCGCGGCCCGGGCCGCATAGACCAAGTGGGAGTAAGGGTCATAGAGGGGCGTGAGGTGCGGTTGGTCAAGGTCCACCACGATGAGGTCGGCCTCTTTTCCCGGGGTGAGGGTGCCGATGACCTCTTCCAGGCCCAAGACCTTGGCCCCTTCCCGAGTGGCCAGGGCCAGGACCTGGGCCGCGGGCAGCACGGTGGGGTCAAGGCGCCAGACCTTGTGGAGGCGGGCCGCCAGGCTCATTTCGCCCCAGAGGTCCAGGTTGTTGTTGGAGGCGGCCCCATCGGTGCCCAGGCCCACCGTCACCCCCAAGGCCAGGAGCTCCGGGATGGGGGCCACCCCCGCGGCCAGCTTCAGGTTGCTTTCGGGACAGTGGCTCACCTTCACCCCCCGGGCGGCCAGAAGGTGCTGTTCGTCGGGGGTGAGCCAGACGGCATGGACGGCCACGGTCCGGTCATCCAGGACCCCCAGGCTCTCGAGATACGCGGCGGGAGTGAGACCCGTCCGCCGCCGGACTTCCGCCACTTCCTCCCGGGTTTCCGCCAGGTGGATGAAAAAGAGGCTCCCCCGGTCCCGGGTCATCTCCTTGGCTTGCCGCAAGGTCTGGGGGCCGCAGGTGTAAGGGGCATGACAAAAAATGGCGGAGGTGATGCCCTGCTGACGCCAGCTAGCGGCCGAGTCCAGGAAGGCTGCGGCCACCCTGAGGTTGTCCCCGGGGTCGGGAATCCCCGGGGCGGGAAAGTCCACCACCCCCTGGGCCGCCACCCCCCGCAGCCCCGCGTCGGCCAGGGCCCGGCGCACCTCGGTTTCATAGAAATAGCCGTCGGCCACGGTGGTGATGCCGCCCCGGATCATCTCCGCCGCGGCCAGCATGGCGCCCGCATAGACTCTCTCCTCATTGAGCCAGCCGCCCTCCGCCGGGAAGATGACCTCCGTCAGCCATTTTTTCAGGGGCAGATCGTCGCCCAGGCCCCGGAACCAGACCATGGGGGCGTGGGTATGGGTGTTAACCAGCCC
>DASWLF010000192.1:0-1726 GCA_036396255.1 Desulfobaccales bacterium | reverse complement strand
GCAGGGCCAGGCCGCCCCGCCCCAGGCGCCGGTGGCCCGGGTCTCTCCCCCTGAATACTTCTATCCCCCGGGCCAGAAAGCCGTGGGCCTCAGGTCCGAGCTGCTGGATGCAGCCGGACGGCCCCTGGGGCGGCTGGAGGTATGGGTTACCTTCGACTACCTGATGCAGGACCTGCTCTCCTCCGGCTGGATGCAAAGCAACATGGCCTGCCTGGTGAACGAGAGCGGCGTCTACCTGGCCCACACCAACCCCGCCATGCAAGACCGCCACTGCCTGGGGGAAACCCAGGACCCCCTGGAGCTGGCCATGCGGCAGGAGATGCAGAAAAAAACCTCCGGCACCATCCTAAGCGGCGATCAGGTCATCGGTTTTTATCGGCTGCACCAGGCGCCCTGGGTCATCATGCTTCATGCCAGGGCGTCCGAGATCCTGGCCCCCATCCGGCGGTTCCGCCTGTATTATCTGGCGGGGGGCCTCACCTGTCTAATCATCATCCTGCTGCTCATCCGCCTGGGAGTGAGCCCCCTGGTCTCGGCCATCCGGAGGATGTCACACAAAGCGGGACAGGTGGCCAGAGGCGAGTACGGCGAGCCCCTGCCGGTTTCGTCCCAGGATGAAATCGGCCAGTTGACCTTGAGCTTCAACCGGATGATGGCGGGGCTCCAGGAGCGGGATTTCATCCGCAACACCTTCGGACGCTATATGGATGAGGAGATTGCCCGGGATCTGCTGCAGCGGCCGGAAGCGGCCCGGTTGGGAGGCGAAAAGCGCCAGGTGGTCATCCTGTTCTCCGACATCCGGGGTTTCACCCCCCTGGCGGAGACCCTGAGCCCGGAGGCCACCATCCATCTCCTCAACCGCCACTTCTCCCGGATGATCGAGGTGATCCACCGGCACCGGGGGATCATCGTGGATTTCCTGGGGGATGCGGTGCTGGCCTTTTTCGACCCCCTGGATGGACCCTTGACTCCGGTGGTGCGGCAGGCGGTGCAGTGTGGTCTGGAGATGCAGGACGCCCAGGAAACGGCCAATCGCGGCGAACCCCAGTATCCGGCCCTGCCCATGGGCATCGGTCTCCACGCCGGGGAGGTGGTGGTGGGCAACATCGGCTCCGAAAGCCGGGCCAAGTATGGCATTATGGGAGCCGCGGTGAACCTGACCCACCGCATCCAGGGCCAGGCCCAGGGTGGCGAGGTGGTGATTTCCGACGCGGTTTACCGCCACGTGGAGCAGGAAGTGGCGGTGAAAAGGGAATTCCGGGTCCGGCTCAAAGGCGTCCAGGAAGAGGCGACCCTTTATGTGGTGGACCATCCTGCCGCCCCGGGATTAATCTCGCCCGGTGAGTAATGGCTCCCCTTCAGTAAACCTTATGGTACTGCCTGAGTGGCATCAGGCAATCTTGTCAAGATTCCCCTTCTGATACTGATTTGCAAACAAACGACAATTTTTTGTAGGGGCGGACCCATGTGTCCGCCCTGCATTGAGGGCGCACACGCGGGTGCGCCCCTACAATTCCGCATTTTTTGATTGCGACTTGAGACCTCTGCGAAATTCGCGCATTCCCTCAGGCGCGGTCTTCCCTGAAGGGCACGGCACGCCGTGCCCCTACAGGAAAACGTTTGATTTTAAAGACTTATAAAATGTAGGGTGGGCACGGCCCACCACTTAAAATTGCAGCTAATCCTCCCTTTACCCTCGTTTCACGGGAATAAGCCATTTTCGCAG
>DASWLF010000191.1:0-1664 GCA_036396255.1 Desulfobaccales bacterium | reverse complement strand
CCATCACCTGGGGGATGAGGTCCGACCAGCCCAGCGGCATGAAGTGGACGCCCTGCACCATGGGGGCCAGCTCCCGGATGAGACGGGCGGTGATCTCCCGGGCCTTGTCCTTGTACCCTTCGGGAGGCACGCCGGCCATTTCGTCGATGAGGTCCAGAGGCACGGTGACGCCGGAGATGTGCTCGTTCATGTAGCGGGCCATCTGGGGTGACTTGATGACCACCAGGCCATACTGGATGGGCACCCCGAAGCCTTCGACCCGGCGGACGAAGGTTTCAAAGAGCTTGGGATCGTACACCGTCTGGGTTTGAAAAAACTGGGCTCCCTGGGCGATCTTGTTCTCCATCTTGAGGAGCTGCAGGTCCAGGGGCTGAAAGTTGGGGTTCACCACCGCGCCCAGGCACAGGTCGGTGGGCTGGGTCAGCTGGTGGCCCGTCATATCGCGGCCCTGGTTCAAGCCCCGGGCCATTTCCAGCAACTGGACGGAGTCTAAGTCGAAAACCGCCTTGGCGGAGGGGTGGTCACCCTGTCTCAGGTGGTCCCCGGTGAGGCAGAGGACGTTGTCGAGGCCCAGGGAACAGGCGCTCAACAGGTCCGACTGCAAGGCCAGGCGGTTGCGGTCCCGGCAGGTGAGCTGGTAAATGGGCTCGATGCCGTGCCGTTTCAGGAGCACGCTGGCGGCCAGGGAGCCCAGACGCATCCTGGCGCTCTGGTTGTCCGTGACGTTCACCGCGTGGACGTAGTCCCGGATGCTGAGCGCTTCCTGGATAAAGGCGGGCTGGTCGCCTGGCTCTCCGGGGCGGCAGCAGCCTTTCACCGGCCCCACTTCGCTGGTGACCACGAACTTCTCTTTGGCGAAGAGCTCGGTGAGCTTCATGCCACTCTCCCTTCTTTGATGTGGAGGGTGCGGGGTTTGGCGGCCTTGCTGTAATCCTTGGCCGCCACGAAGCGCCGGAGCCGGTCCAGTTCCCCCAGGGCCGTTAGGCGGTGATAAATCAGCACCCAGGCGCAATCATTCAGGGGGTTGGCCTCGCACTTGCCGTCTTCGGAACCGCCGCAAGGTCCGTTCAGAAGGCTTTTGGCGCACTTGGTGACCGGGCAGATGCCCCCGGTGTCGTTCAAGATGCAGTCGCCGCACTCCTGGCACTGCTCCAGGGCCAGGGTGCCGCCGATGAGAGTGTCCATGTGGCCTACGGAATTGAGGCCGGTTTTGACCGGCACCGTGATGCCGTATTGCTCCGTCAGGTGCCGGGTGATTTGCACCGCCCCGCCGCAGCCCAAAACCAGGACCGCGTCCGCTTCCTTGATCCGGTCCTGAAGGGGCTCCAGCACCGGGTGGGCCTTGACCACGTTGCAGGTGCGCTCGGGGGTGGCTTCGAAGACGATGTCTTTGCCCTGCTCTTTGAGTTGCTGGGCCATGGCGGCCACTTCGTCGGTGCCGCCGGTGAGGCAGACCTTGGCGCAGCCGTCGCAGCCGACCAGCGCCACTTTTTGGTAACCGTCCAGAGCTGTAAGGATTTCTTTAAGCGGCTTCTTGGTGGTTCCGATCATGGATTCCTCCTGGTCCTGGGATTTAACCGGCGCAGATGAAACCAATTTTGATAAAGCAAGAAACCTGCCAACCTGAGCAGGGCCGGCAACTATTTGTAGGTACTGGAAAATGC
>DASWLF010000190.1:0-3108 GCA_036396255.1 Desulfobaccales bacterium | reverse complement strand
TAGCCAGTAGGCAGTAGTCAGTAGTCAGTGGTTAGTGGTTAGTGGTTAGTTGAAAGTTTTCTGTTTTCTGTTTTCTGTTTTCTGTTTTTTAAGCCCGCCGCGGGTTTGAGGCGTTTCTCTTCCTCTGCTCTCGTGAGGCTATTTCAAAACCTATTTTTTCTGTCATCCTGAACGAAGTGAAGGATCTCAACTTATTAAAAATATGAGATTCTTCGCTACGCTCAGAATGACCTTTCATGTCAAGGCAGGGGGTTTCAGATAGCCTCTAATGTCCTGCCCCCTGCCCCCGGACCCGGGGCCCCAGAACCCAGAACCCGGAACCCAGAACCCTGCCTTCTGCTCCCCGCCCCCTGCCCTGCTACTTCTTGCCTTTTTTGGGCGCCGGCGCCGCCTCTTGTTTGCACATGACGCCGGTTTCGCCGCAGGTGGGGCATTTCTTGGGTTTGCAGCGGGTGTCCACGTGGTTGCCGCATTTTTCACAGGTGAAAACCGCCATGTATTTAACCTCCAAGTTTTTACTTATCCTTAAGATGGCAAAAAGCGCCGAAAAGCGCAAGATTTGACTGGGCACCAGCCGGGGAAGGCGAGGCCGCCGGCCTCGACTTCCCCGGCCAAAGCACAGGCGGGACGCCTGTGCCACCAAAAACTTAAGGGGTTGGCGATGGGGGTAAGGGCCACTTACGAAAAACCCCCTGCCCTCCTCCCCAAAATCCTAACGGCCTCCCGTCTTCGGAAAGGCAATCTCCAGGGCCTGGGCCAGGCTCTCCACCGGGTGGAAGGTGAGTTCCTGGCGCACCGATGCCGGGATCTCTTCCAGGTCCACTTGGTTCTGAGCCGGCAGGATGATCTCCTTGAGGCCGGCCCGGTGGGCCGCCAGCACCTTGTTCTTGATGCCCCCCACCGGCAGGACGTGGCCCCGGAGGGTGATCTCGCCGGTCATGGCCAGGCCCTTTTTCACCGGGCGGCCCGAGAGCAGCGAAACCACGGCGCAGAGCATGGCCAGGCCCGCGGAGGGCCCGTCCTTAGGGATGGCGCCGGCGGGCACGTGGATGTGGAGGTCGGACTTCTCGAAGAAGTCCTCCTCGATGCCCAGAAAGGGCGCCCGGGCCCGGATATAGGACATGGCCGCCGCGGCCGACTCCTTCATGACGTCGCCCAGTTGCCCCGTGAGCTTGAGGCTGCCGTTCCCCGGCATCCGCAAGACCTCGATGAACAGGATATCGCCGCCGGCGGGGGTCCAGGCCAGACCCGTGGCCACCCCCGGCTCCGGGCGGTCCAGGGCCGCCTCCCGGAAGAACCGGGGCGGCCCCAGATACTGGGCCACCTCGTCCGCACCCACCTTGACTTGGGTGCGGCTGCCTTCCGCCACCTCCCGGGCCACCCCCCGGCACAGCGCCGCGATCTCCCGCTCCAGGTTGCGCAGACCCGCCTCCCGGGTATAGGAGGCGATGACCCGGCGCACCCCTTCCCGGGCGATCTCCAGGTTCTCGGCCGTGAGGCCGTGGCCCTCCAACTGGCGGGGAATCAGGTGGCTGAAGGCGATCTCCAGCTTCTCCTCCTCGGTGTAGCCGGGCAGCTCCAGGACCTCCATGCGGTCCCTCAGGGCCGGCGGGATGGGGTCCAGCAGGTTGGCGGTGGTGATGAACATCACCTTGGAGAGGTCGAAGCCCACGTCCAGGTAATGGTCGGAAAAGGAGAAGTTCTGCTCCGGGTCCAGCACCTCCAGGAGGGCCGAGGAGGGGTCGCCCCGGAAGTCCGCCCCGATCTTGTCCACTTCGTCCAGGATGAAGACCGGGTTGTGGGAGCCGGCCCGGCGCATGCTCTGGATGATGCGGCCCGGCAAGGCCCCCACGTAGGTGCGGCGGTGGCCCCGGATTTCGGCCTCGTCCCGCACCCCCCCCAGGGAGAGGCGCACGAACTTGCGTCCCAGGGCCCGGGCGATGGAGCGGCCCAGGGAGGTCTTGCCGGTGCCCGGCGGCCCCACGAAGCAGAGGATGGGCCCCTTCATGTCGGGCTTCAGCTTGCGCACCGCCAGGTACTCCAGGATGCGCTTTTTCACCTTTTCCAGGTCGTAGTGGTCTTCGTCCAGGATGGACCGGGCCTGGGCCAGGTCCAGGTTGTCTTCGGTGGCCACGCTCCAGGGCAGCTCGATCATCCACTCCAGGTAATTGCGGATGACCTGATGTTCCGGCGATGTGGGCGGGGTGCGCTTCAGGCGGGCCAGCTCCCGCTCCGCCTCCTTCAGGGCGTGGGGCGGCAGGCCCGCCTCCTCCAACCGGAACTGGAGCTCGTCCACCTCCCGGGTGGTCTCGTCCCCCTCCCCCAGCTCCTTTTGCAGGGCCTTGATGTGCTCCCTAAGGTAAAAGTCCTTTTGCGCCTTATCCAATTCGGTTTTCACCTGGGACTGGATCTTTTTGCCCAGCTCCAGGATCTCCAGTTCCCGGTTGACCTTGCTCAGGACCTGGCGCAGGCGCTCTTTGACGTCAATGGTCTCCAGCAGCTCCTGCTTCTCGCCTTTGGAGATGTTGAGGCTGCCGGCGGTGATGTCGGCCAGCACCCGGGGGTCGGAAAGCTCCCGGACCAGGGCCCCCAGCTCCGATGGCAGGTAGGGGGAGAGCTCCAGCATCTTCAAAAAGATGCCCTTGACGCTGGAGACCAGGGCCTCGGTCTCCAGGTCGGGTTCGTATTCTTCGGAGATGGGGATTATCTGGGCGGCGTAATAAGGCTCAAAGCCCGCCCAGCTCTCCACCTTGAAGCGGTAAAGGCCCTGCACCAGGAGGCGCATGGAGTCGTCTTCCGCTTTGCGCATCTTCAGGATGACCGCGGCGGTGCCCACCGGGTAAAGGTTGTCGGGGCCGTAGCCCTCGGCCTTCTCCACCCGGCTGGTTAGAACCCCGAAGGTCTTGTCCTGCATCAGGACTTCGTTTACCAGCTTCTGGGCGGAGGCCTCCCACAGGACCAACGGCATGATGATGCGGGGAAACAGGACCAGGTCGGATACCGGCAATATGGGCAGCACCCGGGGGCTGGGTTGGGCCTCTTCCTCTGCCAGCGCCGGGGCCTCAAGCTTAGCATCGTTAGAATTCATGGGGTCTCCATTTCGACTTA
>DASWLF010000189.1:0-1630 GCA_036396255.1 Desulfobaccales bacterium | reverse complement strand
CGGTCCTGGCGGTGATCCTCACCCTGGCGGCGGTCCAGGGAAAGGTAGCCTACGGCAGCACCCTGTTATTCGCTTACGCCCTGGGACAGGGGACCCTGATCCTGGTGGCCGGGACTTTTACCGGGGTGATAGAGAGTTACTTGCAATCTAAAAGCGCCAGGGTGGGCACGATTCTGCAGCAGGCGGCGGGCGGCCTGATCTTTTTTGCCGGCTGCTATATCTTTTTCCAGGGGATCAGGAATTGGTGATGGCCGGATCGCCTGAAGGAGAATTAAAGGGCATGGATGACAGAGATATCAAGCGGCTAATCACGGATCGCTACGGCAAGATCGCCCGGGGGGAGGAGACGTTCTGCTGCCCCTCCTGCGGTCCGACTACGACTGACCAATGCCTGGCCGTGGGCTATACCGAAGAGGACCTTCGCCTGGTCCCTGAACCGGCGATTTTGGGGGTGGGGTGCGGGAACCCCACCGCCCTGGCCGATCTCAAAGAAGGTGAGACCGTCCTGGACCTGGGCTCCGGCGCGGGAATCGACGTCTTCCTGGCGGCGAGAAGGGTTGGGGAACGCGGCCGGGTCATCGGCGTAGACCTGACGGCAGACATGGTGGCCCGGGGGGAGCAATTGGCCCTGGAGCACGGCTTCGCCAACGTGGAATTCCGTCAGGGCGATATCGAGCACTTGCCGGTGGCCGCCGACTCCGTGGACGTGATTATCAGCAACTGCGTGATCAACCTGACTCGGGACAAGTTGGCCAGCTTCCGGGAAGCTTACCGGGTGCTCAAGCCTGGCGGCCGGCTGCTCATCGCCGACCTGGTGACCGCCGGGGAACTCCCGGAGGAGGTCCGGCAGAGCGCCGCGGCCTGGGCGGATTGCCTGGCCGGGGCCCTGGAACAGGAGGTATACCTGGAAACCATCCGCCGGGCCGGATTCGCCCAGGTGGAGGTGGTCTCCGGGAAACCCTACGAGTATCCGGGGATAGAGGCGGGTCTCCGGGGAAAGATCCTGAGCGTCCAGGTGCGCGGGATAAAGGCACCTGGAGCAAAGGTCTGAAGAAATGGAGGAGACCTTCCCAGGCTTTTACGGAAGGGATAACGGGAATGGTTCGCTTAATACCAGGTTGCGTTCAAATGGTTGTTTTTGTAGCCGCAGGCTTTAGCCTGCGCCGCACAGGCGAGACGCCTGTGCCACCAAGAAAAGAAAGATTTCAAGGAGAACAGGCTATGGCATCAAAAGATGGTGTTACCGTAAGGATTCTAGAACTTCCCGGGGTTTCGGGAGGATGCGCCTGCGGCAGTCTGCCCTGCACCCCGGAGGTGGCTGCGATGTTTCAGCAAAAAATTGCCGAACTGCGGGCGGCCCTGGAGGAAAGCTATCCCGGCCGGACCAGGGTGGAGTATGTGAATCTCAAAGAAAACCAGGCGGAGCGAGAGAGTGAGATCGGCCAGCTTCTGGCCACTAAAAAATATCCCGGCCCTCTGGTGGTTATTAATGGTGAGCCCAAGTTCGCCGGTTCCATCCAGGTGAAGAAGATCGTCAAGGAAGTTGGCACCATCTTAGGATAACCCAAAGGAGAGAGTGATGGGAGAGTTCCTGGAAGCCACCTTTGAAAAGTTCATCTTCAAGGTAAAG
>DASWLF010000188.1:0-1917 GCA_036396255.1 Desulfobaccales bacterium | reverse complement strand
CTGCTGGGTGCGGTGCCCCGGCTGGATTTCCGTCACCCGCCGGGAGAGGTGCTGGCCACCGTCCAGGGCCACGTGCCCACGGAGCCTATGGCCGGCTGCCTCTTCCGGGACCGCTGCCCCGAGGCCCGGGAGCAATGCCTGACGGAGCCCCCCTGGGTGGAGGTGGGCCCGGAGCATCTGGTGCGCTGCTGGAACTATGCCTGAAACCTTGCTGAAAACCCAGGACTTATCCTGCCATTTCCGCCTGGCGGGCCCCTGGGGGCGCGGCCCGACGCTCAAGGCGGTGGACCGGGTGAGCCTTAACCTCAACGCCGGGGAAACCCTGGGGCTGGTGGGGGAGTCGGGCTGCGGCAAGTCCACCCTGGCCCGCCTGGTCCTGGCGCTACTGCCGGCCACCCGGGGGCACATCTTCTTTGCCGGGGAGGAGCTCACCGGCATGCCGGCCCGGCGCCTCAAGGCCTGGCGGCGGCAGATCCAGATCATCTTCCAGGACCCTTATTCATCGCTCAACCCCCGCATGACCATCAAGCAAATTCTGGAGGAGCCTTACGTCATCCACGGCCTGGGAACCAGGCGGGAACGGCGGGCCTGGGTGGAGGACCTGCTGGGCGAAGTGGGGCTGGCGACGGAGCACCTGGAGCGCTATCCCCACGAATTCTCCGGCGGCCAGCGCCAGCGTCTGGGCATTGCCCGGGCCCTGGCCCTCAAGCCCCGGCTCATCGTGGCCGACGAGCCGGTGAGCGCCCTGGACGTCTCCATCCAGGCCCAGATTCTCAACCTGCTGGCCGACCTGCAAAGCCGCTACGGCCTCACTTATCTCTTCATCTCCCATGATCTGAGCGTCATTTCCCAGATCAGCGGCCGCATCGCGGTGATGTACGTGGGCCGCCTCATGGAACTGGCGCCCCGGCAGGTATTTGCCCAGGGGGGTCTCCATCCCTACACCGAGGCCCTCCTGGCCGCGGTGCCGCTGCCCAACCCGGAGAGCGCCTTCAAGCCCCCGGCTCTTAAAGGCGAGCCCCCCAGCCCGGTGCACGTGCCTCCGGGCTGCCCCTTTCATCCCCGCTGCCCCGAGGCCCAACTGCCACTCTGCCGGGACTACGTGCCGGAATACCGGGAGACCGCCCCGGAGCATTGGGTCGCCTGCCACTTCCGGTGAGGAGGGGAAAAATTGACTTGGGGGAGGGAGCCAGAAGGTACGGTGGGCCGGGCCCACCCTACATTTGGTTGGCTTCCCCAATCATCGGTCTTTGCTGAAAGCTGACTGCTAATAGCTATTATGAGCTACCTCATCATCTGTCTGGCCGCGTTCCTGGCTTCGGGCTTAACCCTGTTTTCCGGCTTCGGCCTGGGCACCTTGCTGTTGCCGGTGATGGCCCTCTTTTTCCCCATCAACATCGCCATCGCCCTCACGGCCATAGTTCACTTCCTCAACAATCTTTTTAAACTGGCCCTGTTGGGCCGACACGCCGACCGGGCGGCGCTGTGGCGGTTTGGCCTGCCGGCCATTGCCGCCGCCCTCCTGGGCGCCCAGGTGCTCCAGTGGCTCTCGCACCTGCAGCCCTGGCTGGCCTATCGTTTCCTGGGTCTGGAACTGCACGTCATGCCGGTAAACCTGGTGGTGGCCGGTTTGATGGTTTTTTTCGCCCTTTTCGAGCTGGTGCCCCAGTTTGCAAAAATCTCCTTAGACCGCCAGTACCTTCCCCTGGGGGGACTCCTGAGCGGCTTTTTCGGCGGCCTCTCCGGGCACCAGGGGGCCCTGCGCAGCGCCTTTCTGGTCAAGGCCGGGCTCACCAAGGAAAGCTTCATTGCCACCGGCGTGGTGCTCTCTCTCATGGTGGATATACCCCGCATCCTGGTTTACAGCGTCAACCTCCACCTGCTCAAGCTGGAGGAAACCAACCTGCTGCTGGCGGC
>DASWLF010000187.1:0-1828 GCA_036396255.1 Desulfobaccales bacterium | reverse complement strand
ACCATAATTCATCCTTGAAAATTACTCCATCAATATTTTCCTTCTAAAATGAGAGAGTAATCAAAGGGTTTTTCCATTTGAAAGGAAAGATGGTATAACACCCCTCTATTCCAGCACCTGCCGGAGCAGGTGGTGCCCTCTGAGAAATTCCGGGGCCGGCAGGCGCTTGTGCGCGGCCAGTTGCAGCTCCTTAACCGTGACGCTCCCTTGGCCGCAGGCAATCTCCAGACCCTGGGGAGTGAGACGGAGTACCGTGCCCGGTGGCGCCGGGGGCGCCGCGGACTTTTTCACCCGGGCTCCGAATAGTTTCAGCACCTTTCCCTGCCAGCGAGCAAAAGCCCCCGGCTTGGGGTCCAGGCCGCGGATCCAGCCGCAGACCTCCGGGGCCGGCAACTGCCAGTTGAGGTGCCGCATCTCAGGGGTGATGGGAGGCGCATAGGTTATCCCTGCCTGAGGCTGGGGCTGCTTGATGGCCTCCCCCCGCCGCAACCGGTCCAGGGCCTGGACCAACAAGGCCGCCCCCCGCTCTGAGAGCTTGCGGTATAGGGTGCCGGCGTTGTCCTCGTCGTTGATGGGCATCCTCTCCTGGAGGAAAATGGGGCCGCTGTCCACCTCGTATTGCACCCACTGGATGGTGACCCCGGTTTCCCGGTCCCCGTTGATCAGGGCCCAATTTATGGGGGCCGAGCCCCGGTAGCGGGGCAGTAGGGAGGCGTGCACGTTGAGAAAGCCCACGGACGGCAACGCCAGGATTTCGGGGGTCAGGATCCGGCCGTAGGCCACTACGATCATCAGCTCCGGCGCAGCTGCGGCCAGGCGCCGGAGCAGCTCCGGGTCCTTCAGGCGCTGGGGCTGCAGCAGCGGCACTCTCCAGGCCAGGGCCAGCTCTTTCACCGGGGAGGGGCTGACCACCTGGCCCCGGCCCCGGGGCCGGTCCGGCTGGGTCACCACCGCGGCCACGTCTTCGCCGGTGGTCAGCAGGGCCTCCAGAGAAGGCAGGGCAAACTGGGGAGTGCCCATGAAGATCAGGCGCCAGGGGCCCGCTTTCACCTGGCCGCCGCCTGCTTCTTGAGCCGCCTTAAATAGAGCCCCCGTTTAAGCCGGCTGATCCGGTCGATGAACAGAATGCCGTTTAGATGATCCACTTCATGCTGGAGCACCACCGCCAGCAGTCCCTCTCCCGTCATTTCCACGGGTTTGCCCTGCCGGTCCAGCCCGGTCACGGTCACCCGGGCATGGCGTTTAACTTCCGCGGCGAAATCGACCACCGACAGGCAGGCTTCCTCGCGGGTGATCTCCCCTTCCCCCGCAGTAATGCACGGGTTGAAGAGCACTTGCAAGTCCCGGGGGCCGCCATCCCGGTGGGAGACGTCGAACACGATGAGGCGGCGCCGGACCCCCACCTGGTTGGCCGCCAACCCCAACCCCGGCGCGGCGTACATGGTTTCGGCCATGTCATCGATGAGACGCTGCAGCTCGTCGTTGATCTCGGTGACGTCCTCGGCTTTATCCCTTAAAACCGGGTCGGGCAACTTGCGAATCGGTAATACCGCCATGTCGATAGCTATCCGGAAAAGTTCCTAAATAAATTCTGCTTTAAATTTATAATATTTGCGGGAGATTTTCAAGAACGGGACCACATGGCGGCGCAAAATTACGCCCGCTGCCAAACTCTGCCCCGGCTTCTTTCAAGGAGGGGCAGCCGGACGGGAGGAGAACGCCAAAAAGGGGCGGGGGCCTGAGCCGGCCCGCGCCCCTGGTTAAGTTGGGGGTAATTGACCTGATTTACTTGGGGCCAGGACCCATGCCGGGGCCTCCCCCAGGACCC
>DASWLF010000186.1:0-2426 GCA_036396255.1 Desulfobaccales bacterium | reverse complement strand
TAACTTCAGGGCCTGGTTAAAGTCCTGGATGGCTTGGTCGTATTTGCCTTTCTGGCTGTTCTCGATGCCCCGGTCGATATGGGTCTTGACGTTTTGGGCGGCGGCCAGGTGGGGAAGCAGGAAAGTCAAGGCGGTGATCAGGAAAAGCAATCTCCTCATAGGTAGATTACCTCCAAAGATTTTGGTTTTCATCGTTTCTTTATATCATTTTCCCGTAAGGGCGCACTCAGTGCCGCCCTCTGGGTCTTTTGCTGAAAGCTGACTGCTGACAGCTGACTTACACCGAGCAGAGCCGGCATTCTTCGGCGAACTCATGGGATAGGGTGAGGCCCCTGGCGCCGGCGGGGAGGCTCAAAACCTGGCCCGGCTTGGAGCCGTAACGGTAGACGGTGATGCCCTTCAGTCCCAGCTTATAGGCCAGCCGGTACGCCTGGGCCACGTCCTTTGCGGTGGCTTCCGGGGCCAGGTTGATGGTTTTGGAGACCGCGTTGTCCACGTGGCGCTGAAACGCGGCCTGCATCTGCACCTGGTACTCCACACTCACTTCGAAAGTGGTGGGGAAGAGCCGCCGCAGCTCCGCCGGCAGCTCCTTGAGGGGCCGCACCCTCCCGGTGGTCAGAATCCGGGGGAGCCACTTTTCCGCACTTAGCCCGAAACCCTTAAGCTTCTGCAAAAACAGGGGATGCACTTCGTTGAATTCCTGGCCCTCCAGGGCCCGGCGGTGGTAGGCCACCGCAAAGAGAGGCTCGATGCCGCTGGAGGCCCCGGCGATGATGCTGATGGTGCCGGTGGGGGCCACGGTGGTGACGGTGGCGTGGCGCCGGGGCGGGCGGCCTTCCCGGTGCCAGCGGCTGCCGGGAAAATTGGGGAAGGGGCCCCGTTCCCTGGCCAGGGCTTCCGATTGGGCCACGGCCCCCTCCTGGATGCGGCCCATGATCTTTGCTCCCAGCTCCAGGGCCTCCGGGGAATCGTAGGCGACGCCCAACTGGATGAACATGTCCGCCAAGCCCATGATCCCCAGGCCGATCTTGCGGTTGGCCAGGGTGATGTCGGTGATCTGGGTGAGGGGATAATGGCTCTGGTCGATGACGTCGTCCAGGAACCTGACCCCCACCGCCACCAGGCGGTCCAGCTCCTCCCAGTCAAAGGAGCCGCCCTGCACCAGCCGGGCCAGATTGATGGACCCCAGGTTGCAGGACTCGTAGGCCAGCAGGGGCTGCTCGCCGCAGGGGTTGGTGGCCTCCAGTTTGCCGAGGTCCGGGGTGGGGTTGTCCCGTTCAATGGCATCCAGAAACAGGAGACCCGGGTCCCCGGTCTGGGCGGCACAGTGGCAGATGAGGTCGAAGACCTCCCGGGCCCGGAGCCTGCCGGCCTCTGTCCCGGTGCGGGGGTTGATGAGGGGATAGGTTTCGTCCCTGGCCAGCCGCGCCATGAAATCATCGGTCACCGCCACGGACAGGTTGAAGTTGTCCAGCACCCCCGGCTCGCTTTTGGCCTGGATGAATTCCCGGATATCGGGATGGTCCACGTTGAGGATGCCCATGTTGGCGCCCCGGCGGCGACCTCCCTGCTTCACCACCTCGGTGGTGGTGTCGAAGATGCGCATGAAGCCCACGGGGCCGGAGGCCACCCGGCCGGTGCTGCGCACCTGGTCGCCCCGGGGCCGCAGGTGGGTGAAACTGAAGCCGGTGCCGCCCCCGGTCTGGTGGATGAGGGCCATGTCCCGCACCCCCTCCAAGATGGACCGCATGTCATCGAGGACCGGGATGACGAAGCAGGCGGCCAGCTGGCCCCGGGGCAGGCCGGCGTTCATCAACGTGGGGGTATTGGGCAGGAACTTCAAGGAGGCCATGACGTCGTGAAAGATATCGCCCCAACGGGCCGCCGCCTCCTGGCCGCCGTAGCGGGCCTCGGCCCCGGCCACCCCCCGGGCCACCCGCCAGAAGAGCTCGGCCGGGGTCTCCACCACCCGGCCGTCGGGGTCCCGCCTGAGATATCGCTCCTCCAGGACCCGCAAGGCGATGGGGCGAAAGGTTGGTTGGGGTTCTGGAGCCATGGCTTTTACTCCTCGTTCTTCGTTATTGGTTTTTCTTTTCCGCAAAAGACCAAAACAAAGAATTTCGGAACCCTGGTAAGCGCATCATCAGCTACAGCCGGTCTTAAAGAAAACCGAAAACCGAAAAACCAGAACCCAGAACCCAGAACCGTCCTTAAATAATGCCCCACTTCTTGGCCCGCTCCTGGTACGGCGGCGGAAATTCGGGGGTGAAGTTCTGGTACACCGGGATGGGGTAGCGGGCCCCGATCTGCCGGGCCGCGTCCCTCAGGCCGATAAGGGCGCCCTCCAGGAACCGGGCCGGCATGCTCACCACCAGTTCGTCATCCTGGGTCATGGAAAAGATGCGATCCCCGGCGCCGGGAATCAC
>DASWLF010000185.1:0-3317 GCA_036396255.1 Desulfobaccales bacterium | reverse complement strand
CAGCCCCCACGGCACGTCGCACTGGCCCGAGGTATTATACCCCCAGGCCGTCACCGTGCCGTCAGACTTCAGCGCCAGGTTGTGAAAGCCGCCCGCGGCCACCGCCCGCACCCCGGTCACGCCCGACGCCCCGTCGCACTGGCCCTGCGCGTCATCTCCCCAGGCCATCACGGTGCCGTCGGACTTGAGGGCCAGGCTGTGAAAGCCACCCGCGGCCACCGCCCGCACCTTGCCCAGGCCGGGCGCTACATTGCACTGGCCTTTACTGTTAAATCCCCAGGCGGCCACGACGCCGTCGGACCTGATGCCCACGTTGTGGTAGAGGCCGCCGGCAAGGGTGGCGGCCTGCACCGGAGCCGCCAGTCCGGCTAGCAGCAGAACCATTAGTACCAGGGCTGAAAGAACAGATGGTTGAAGGCAGCGCCCGGAGTGTTTGCTGGCGAGAGGGCTTCTCTGTTTGCCTCTGGCGTTGCTGGACCGCGCCGTCACCGCGCCAATTTTGAAGGGTACCAGGTGGCTCATGCTATACTCCTTTGGCTTTCCGGTTTAAGGGGGGGAGCTGACCGATCATGGAGAGGCATAGTAGCATGAATTTTTCTGTAAATATACTTCTTCCTGAATTTTTGGTACATCACACCCTTAGAACATGAGAATCTCTTTAGCAAGGAGCTGAAGGACCCCAGACCCTGGCACCACGCAGCAGTGGTGAGCCCAGGCACGGTTGGTAACCCTGCTACCACATCACTTGCCATTATCAACGTTTTCCTCTTTTGCGTGCTATTGCTCAATTATTAGAATCACTATCAACTGACTCCGGCCCGCCGGCGGACGAAGTACAGGGTGC
The DNA here is from genome assembly GCA_036396255.1 of Desulfobaccales bacterium. Taxonomy (GTDB): domain Bacteria; phylum Desulfobacterota; class Desulfobaccia; order Desulfobaccales; family 0-14-0-80-60-11; genus DASWLF01. The sequence goes on along the minus strand of DASWLF010000185.1, from coordinate 2,473 downwards.
CGAAGGAGTTGGGGTCCAGGCGGTGCAGGTCAAGATTATATCGCTGGACGTAGCCGACGTCGTAATCCTCGCCCTCCGCCAGGCTCATGGCCTGGTCCATATCGCCGTCGCAGGCCATGAGCAGGGCCTGGAGAAAAACCGCCCCGCCGTTCCGGGCCGTGGGGTCGTGGGCGAACACCGCGCCGCAGTCGCAGCCTCCCCCGGCGAAGTCGTACCACTGGCCGCCTGCCACCTCCGCCGGCCGCGGAACTTTTTTGCCGCAAAAGGGGCAGCAAGCCGGCAAGGTGCGGTCGTAAAATAATTTCGGCATCTCAAACCTCGCAAAAAATTTAGGGGGCCAGGACTGGCGCCCAGGGTCGAAAGCGGTGCAGCTTGCCCCCCCATGATTCCGAGAAAAAAGCTAGCTGAAACCCTGCCATTTATTATCCCTGATTTTTCCCACCGCGGCAATCGCTGGTCTTGCTATTGACACCGGAAGGCCTTAAGCTTACATTTTGTTAACCATGGAGTTAAAGGAGTTAAAGGAGAGTAAACCTATGGCGGAAATAACCGTAGCCTTCTCGGATCAGGAACAGATGAAGATCGAGGGCATCGTCATTGATAAAGATGGCGAAAAGGCGTTATTGTTTTTGGCCGATCTCCTGGACCGCCTCAAGGGCCATCCGGGTCATGCCTGCGGCCCCCATGTCGAAGGAGGCCCGCCGGGGCGGGGATAAGTAAATTCCCCCGGCACCCCCGCACCTGACCTGGGATGCGCCCTGGGAAAAGGGCAGAGACCCCGAGAACCCACCTGCCCCCATTTTTCCCGGCACCGGGGCACCTTACCACTGATAAAAAGGAGAACCACGATGGCGGACAAGCAAATGTTGTTTTCGGATCAGGAGCAGCAGCAGATCGAAGCCATAGTCATCGACAAAGACAAAGAGGAAGCCCTCAAGTACCTGGTTAATCTGGTACAGAGGATGAAGGGCACCGCCGGCCACGTCTGCGGCACCGGGCCCATCAAGTAACCATTTGAGAGCCCTGAAAAGATAATTTCAGGGGAGGGCCGGGGGAATTATTAGCAGTCAGCTATCAGCCGTCAGCATTAAACCAATTATAAAGCAATGCCGATAAATTTGGTTTTGGCTGACCGCTGACCGCTGAAAGCTTAACCCCCTGTCTTCCCTGATAAGGCATTTTTCAGATACCTTAAAATCTAGTCTTCAGGAGGGTCATGGAAAGGCTGGCACTGGTGGCTGACACCCACAGTTATCAGGCCGGCCTGCCTGCCCTGCTGGAGTTTTTCCGCCGCCAGGGCCTGCAGCACCTGGCCTGCCTGGGAGATTGCCGGCCGGAGCCTTTCCGGCCCTGGCTGGAGCTGGACCCCCGGCACCGGCTTTACTGGGTCTATGACGTCTATGGCCCGGAGCTGCCCGAGGCCACCGGTTGCGACGTGGCCCTAAGGCTGGGCGACCGGCTCTTTATGGCCCACACCCGGGCCCTGATCTGGACCCACTTCAAGGAGCGCATCAGCGCCTACGAGCATGGCCCCCGGACCTGCCGCCCGCCTTTGCTGCTCTGCCACGGCCACACCCACGTCCCCAGCGTCACCCGGTTTTCGCCGCCCTTCAGCCGCCTCCTTTACATCAACGACGCGGTGCGGCCCCAGGAGTTCCAGGCCCGCCAGGCCTGCCTGGCGCTTTCGCCGGACACCATGTACCTCATCGTGCCCGGGGCCTTCACCCTGGAGGAGGGGCGCCATCCCACCTTCAGCTTCGCGGTCCTGGACCTGGTCCACTTCCGGGTGGCCATGGTTTCCCTCAAGGACCTGGGGGTCCTGGAGTCCCTGGAATTGTTTCCTGCGGAGTAGCTTCCTCCGTCTTCGGTCTCCCGTTTTTCGTTTTCCAATTTATTTTGGTAGGGCCTCGGTGCCCGCCCGGAGTTTTCTGCAGCTTTTCAATTCAAAGCTTTGCCGTTCATGAAATCATCCCGAAACTAATAGTTTTGGTGGCACCGGCGTTTCGCCGGTCTGTAGGGGCGGGTTTTAAACCCGCCCCTACTAAGTGTTTCGACATAAAAGTATCGCTATATTTGAGTTGTCTCTCTCATCTCAAGGTTGACCTGTAGGGGCGGTTCGCGAACCGCCCCTACCAGAACCTGTTAATTTATAGCGAAATTTACGGGTTATGCCCCTAGTTAGTTCCATGGGCTTATGGGGGTGCCGCCGGCTCATGAATTACAGAAGAAAACCAAAAACGGCTTAAAGGACCGAGTCGGGGATCAATCGGGCTTTCCCCGCCCGGAGCTCCGCCAGCACCAGCTCGTCGGTGGGAAAGGCCAGGGGCGAGGGCGGGGCCGTCAGCGGAAAGAAGGCCGCGGCATCCAGGTCGTCGGCCGGCGCCAGGCGGCCCCCGGTGACCCGCCCGGCGAACCAGAGGCCCACGGTGAGGCGGGCCGGGTCGTGGAAGTTGGAGTGCACCGCCAGCACCTC
>DASWLF010000184.1:0-2830 GCA_036396255.1 Desulfobaccales bacterium | reverse complement strand
GCCGGCTTGAGCCTGCTGTGGCTGGAAATGGTGGCCATGGTGGTCCTGGGCGTTGCCATGCTGGCCCTGGCCGTGGCCCGCTTCCAGAAGCACGTGGCTTAAAGGGGGAAAAGCGGTTTTAGGGGCGGGCCGGAGGGCAACCGGTCCAGAAATTCATTCTAGCTGGATTTAACGGGCAAAATCGATTATAATTTTATAGATAGGGCGCCCGTATTTGGGCCTGGGAAACCAATGCCGGCCGGCTCGAAATAATTCTTTGGATCGGTTCTTAGGAAAAAATTGAAACCCCATTTCGGTTTAGATAAAACTCTGGGCTCCAGCGGGCTTAAATCCTTCCCTACCGCCTTCCTGGCCTTTCTGTTGGCAATCCTGCTTTTTTTGGTGGCGTCCTGCTCCGGGGAGAAACAGAAACCCCCGGCGCCGGCGGTGCCGGTGATGGTGGCCCCGGTCACGGAAAGAGACGTGCCCATGGACCTCAAGGCCATCGGTAACGTGGAGGCCTACGCCACCGTGGCCATCAAGTCCCGTCTGGCGGGCCAGCTGGTCCAAGTCAATTTCCAGGAAGGCCAGGACGTGAAGGAAGGGGAACTCCTTTTCGTCATCGATCCGCGGCCGTATGAGGCTGCCCTCAAACAGGCCCAGGCCAACCTGGAAAGAGACAAGGCCCTGGCCGTGAAAGCTCAGGCCGACCTGAGGCGTTATGGCGAATTGATCCGGAAACAGTTTGTCAGCCAGCAGGATTACGACCAGGCCAAGTCCACCGCCGAGTCCCTGGGGGCCACGGTCAACGCCGATCAGGTGGCGGTGCAAACCGCCCGGCTTAATCTCAGTTATTGTTATATCAAGGCCCCCATTAACGGCCGCACCGGCAGCCTGATAGCGAACCAGGGAAATATGATCAAGGAAAACGCCGACACCGCCATGGTGGTCATCAACCAAATCCAGCCCATCTATGTCTCTTTTGCGATTCCGGAACAAAACCTGGCGGAAATCCGGAAGTACCTGGCGGCAGAGCAAGTCCCGGTGGAGGCCTTCAGCGCCGGACCGGAGAAGGAGCCCGAAGTGGGGGTCCTCACCTTTATCGACAACACCGTGGATAAGGCCACCGGCACCATTCTGTGCAAAGCCACCTTCACCAACGCCCACAAGCGCTTGTGGCCGGGCCTGTTCATCAGCGTGGTGGTCAAGCTCGCCACCCAGCGCCATGCCGTCCTGATCCCCGCTCAGGCCATCCAAACCAGCCAGGAAGGGCAGATCGTCTTCGTGGTGAAACCCGATCTGACCGCGGAAGTCCGCCGGGTGCAAGTGGAACGGAGCGTTGACGGCGACGTCATCATCAAGGAAGGGCTCAAGCCCGGGGAACGGGTGGTGACCGACGGGCAACTCCGGCTGGTACCGGGAGCCAAGGTGCAGATCAAAAACGGGCCCTAAACGTCCCGGAGCGGCTCTATGCACTTCACCGAGCTCTTCATCCGCCGACCGGTCATGACCACCCTGGTCATGCTGGCCATCCTGATTTTCGGGTCCATGAGCTATCGCTACCTGCCGGTAAGCGATCTGCCCAACGTGGATTTTCCCACCATCCTGGTGACCACCACCCTTCCCGGGGCGTCGCCGGAAACCATGGCCTCGGCGGTGGCCACCCCGCTGGAGCGCCAGTTTTCCACCATCGCCGGCCTGGACTCCATGAGCTCCACCAACGCCCTGGGGTTCAGCCAGATTACCCTGCAGTTCAGCCTGAGCCGGAGCCTGGACGCCGCGGCTCAGGACGTCCAGTCGGCCATCGCCAAGGCCGGCAAACAGTTGCCGCCGGAGCTGCCGAGCCCGCCGGTGTACCAGAAAGTAAATCCCGCCGATCAACCCATCCTGTACCTGGCGCTATACTCGGACACCCTGCCCCTGTCCACCGTGAATGAATACGGGGACACCCTTATGGCCCAGCGCATCTCCATGATTAATGGCGTGGCCCAGGTACAGATCTTCGGGGAGCAGAAGTTCGCGGTGCGCATCCAGCTGGACCCCAAGGCCCTGGCCAGCCGGGGCATCGGCATCAGCGAGGTGGCCGACGCGGTTAAAAACCAAAACGTCAACCTGCCCACCGGCACCCTCTACGGCGCCCACCAGGCTTTCACGGTGCAGGCCACCGGCCAGCTCACCACCGCTTCGGCTTACCGGCCCATCATCGTGGTCTACCGCAAAGGCCAACCCGTGCGCCTGTCGGACCTGGGCCAGGCGGTTAACAGCGTGTCCAACGACAAGGTGGCCTCCTGGTTCAACAACTCCCGGGCCATCGTCCTGGCCATCCAGCGCCAGCCGGGCACCAACACCATCGAAGTGGTGGATTCCATTAATAAACTCTTGCCGATCCTGCGGGAGCAGATCCCGGCTTCGGTGCAGATCGTCACCCTCTACGACCGCTCCACCACCATCCGGGAATCGGTGAATGACGTCCAGTTCACCCTGTTGTTGGCCCTGGGCCTGGTAGTGATGGTGATCTTTCTCTTCCTGCGGAATCTCTCGGCCACCGTCATCCCCAGCCTGGCATTGCCCATGTCCATTGTGGGGACTTTCTCCGTCATGTATCTCATGGGCTACAGCCTGGACAACCTCTCCTTGATGGCCTTGATCCTGTGTGTGGGCTTCGTGGTGGACGACGCCATCGTGGTGCTGGAAAATATCGTGCGCCACATGGAGATGGGGGAGCAGCCCTTCCAGGCGGCCCTGACGGGCTCCCGGGAGATCGGCTTCACCATCCTGTCCATGACGTTGTCGCTGGCCGCGGTGTTTATCCCGGTATTTTTCATGGGCGGCATCTTGGGACGGCTCCTCC
>DASWLF010000183.1:0-4694 GCA_036396255.1 Desulfobaccales bacterium | reverse complement strand
TGCTCAAAACCATGCCGGAAACCCGGTCCATTCCCATTATTGCCCTCACCGCCCATGCCATGGCGGGAGACCGGGAAAAATCCTTAGCCGCGGGTTGCAATGACTATGACACCAAACCCATCGACTTTCGCCGGCTGCTGGTAAAAATACAGGGTTTTTTAGACAAGGAGACGACTTAGCCAAACCATGTCCACCACCGAATCCGAACCCCGTCAGACCGAAACCCAGGAAACCACTCCGGTAAGGCCTCACAGTGCATTGGGTTATAGGCCACCCGCACCCGAGGCCATACAGGTGATGCCCAGAGATCCTGGCTACGCAAGCAGAATATACCATGACCCCTTAAGGCTGAAAAAGTGAAATTTTCTCATTCAAAATGGTCCAAAAGAGGGGGCTAGTCCATTGACCCCTATCCTAACTTAAAACTTGGTACAACTACTGGGGGCAGGTCAGTGGCGTCTGGGTGAACGGCGCGGCTGGCCGGACAACCCCAGTTACCTGAACCTGGTGGCCTGGTGCTGGCGTTTGGGCGAAGATCGCCGGTTGATCGAGGTCAATTTGTCAGACACCAGGTCCCAGGGCTTCGTCTTTTTACCCTGGGAAGATCTGGCCGGAAAACCATGGAGGCTGAGCGAGGTTTTTAATGGAGAAGTCTATGACCGGGACGGTAACGAAATACTCGAGTCCGGATTATTCGTCGATCTGGAGCCCTGGCAATTTCATTTTTTCCGATTTATTTTATAATGAGCCGGACCCTGGCGAGACTTGCGACAGGCATATGGCCAACAGCAGCTAATCCACGAAAACCGACGGGCGTTTGGTGACTATCATGAGCAGAGAAAAATTGCGTCTGAAAGTAGCCGATGAGCAGCAGGTCCCCTGGAAAAAATGGGGGCCTTATCTGAGCGAGCGGCAGTGGGGCACGGTCAGGGAGGATTACAGCGACAACGGCGACGCCTGGGGCTACTTTACCCATGATCAGGCCCAGTTCCGGGCCTACCGCTGGGGAGAAGACGGCCTGGCCGGGTTCTCCGATGACAAGCAGAGACTCTGTTTCGCCCTGGCCCTGTGGAACGGCAAAGACCCCGTCATCAAGGAGCGCCTCTTCGGCCTGACCAACACCGAAGGCAACCATGGCGAGGATGTCAAAGAATACTATTTTTATCTGGACAGCACGCCGACCCACTCTTACATGAAATACCTCTACAAGTATCCCCAAGCAGCCTACCCCTATTATGATCTGGTGGGGACCAACCGGCAGCGTACCCGAAATGAGTCGGAATATGAACTGATTGATACCGGTATCTTTGATGAGGATCGCTACTTCGATGTGTTTATGGAATATGCCAAGGAGGCTCCCGAAGACATTTGGATCAAGATCACGGTATGTAATCGCGGTCCGGAAGCGGCTCTGCTCCATGTGCTGCCCACCCTCTGGTTCCGCAACACCTGGTCCTGGACTGAGGGTGTGCCCAAGCCGGTCTTGAGACAGATCCGCGCTGGGGAGAGATTGAGTATAATAGCCGCGTCCCATGAAGAATTGGGGAACCGTTTCCTGTACTGTGAGGGGGAGGTGCCCCTGCTTTTCACCGAGAACGAGACCAACCAGGAGCGTCTTTCCGGGACGCCCAATTTGTCGCCTTACGTCAAAGACGGGATCAACAACTATCTGGTTCATGGTCAGAGCCAGGCGGTGAATCCGGAGAAGGTCGGCACCAAGGCGGCAGCCCATTACGTCATCGGCATCGGCGCCGGAGACACGCAAGTGATTCGCCTGCGCCTAAATGACATTTCTCCCGCCTCCCTGGAGCAGCAGTTTGCCGAAGCCCTGGGGGATCCGTTCGGCAGCCACTTTGACGAGGTACTGGAGACTTGTCGGGCCGAGGCGGACGAGTTTTACCACTCCATCACGCCGTCATCAGTGGGGGAAGACGCGGCCGGAGTGATGCGCCAGGCCTTAGCGGGCATGCTGTGGTCCAAGCAGTACTATCACTTTGACGCGGACAAGTGGCTTCAAGAGCACGGGGCCGATCCACTGAATCCGGCCAGTAGTGAGATCCGTAATAAGGAATGGTTCCACATGTTTAATGACGACATCATCTCCATGCCGGACAAGTGGGAATATCCCTGGTACGCCGGTTGGGACCTGGCGTTCCAGACCGTTCCCCTGGGCCTCGTGGACTTAAATTTTGCCAAAGAGCAGCTCTACCTGATGCTGGAAGTGCTCTACTTGCACCCCAGCGCGCAGATTCCCGCTTATGAGTGGGGCTTTAGCGACGCGAATCCGCCGGTCCATGCCTGGGCCACCATAGTACTCTATCTCATGGAGCAAGATCTCCGGGGCCAAGGTGACCTGGAGTTTCTTAAGCGCGTCTTTGCGAAGCTGGTGTTGAACTTCACCTGGTGGGTGAACCGTAAGGATCGATATGGTAAGAATGTCTTTGAAGGCGGTTTCCTGGGCCTGGACAATATTGGCGTCTTTGATCGCAGTGCCCCCCTGCCGACGGGGGGATACCTGGAACAGGCGGACGGCACCGCCTGGATGGCCAAGTACTGCCATATGATGGTGGCTATGGCCGGATTGTTAGCCGTCCATGACCCGGTTTACGAAGATATGGTTATAAAGTTCATGGAGCACTTCATGTGGATCGCTTTGGCGATAAACCGCAGGGGTGGCCTGTGGGATGAGGAAGACGGCTTCTACTACGACATGCTGCGATTTCCCGATGGCAGCGCCACCCGTTTAAAGGTACGCTCCATGGTGGGGCTGCTCCCCTTGTGCGCCACTGCCGTTTATGAGGAGCATTCTATGGAAAAGTTGCCCCGCCTGGAGAAACACTTCCGCGAGCGGTTCCTGCGGATGCCAAAGCTGATGGCACATATTCACCCCATGGGTCCAGGATACCGTGGGGTTGCCGGGCGGGAGCTCCTGGCCCTCGTGAACCAGGACAAGCTGCGCCGGATACTGGCAAGAATGCTCGATGAGAACGAGTTTCTGAGCCCGTATGGCATCCGGGCCCTCTCTCGCTACCATGCCGAGCATCCCTTTGTATTTACCGCACATGGGCAGGAGTACCGGGTGGGCTATCTGCCGGCGGAATCCGACACGGACATGTTCGGTGGCAACTCCAACTGGCGCGGCCCCATCTGGTTTCCGGTAAATGTCATGGTTATCCGCGCCCTGCTGCATTTCTATATATTTTATGGTAATTCTTTCACCGTGGAATGTCCCACGGGTTCGGGGCAAAAGATGACCCTCTTTGAGGTCAGCCAGGAGATCGCCTCCCGGTTAACGCGTATCTTCCTGCGGGACGAGCAGGGTCGGCGGCCCGTGTACGGGGGCACCACAAAATTTCAGACGGACCCTAACTGGCGGGATTACCTCCTGTTCTATGAGTACTTCCACGGCGACAACGGCAGCGGCGTGGGGGCCAGTCATCAGACGGGTTGGACGGGCTTGGTGGCCTTCCTCATCCAACAGTTCGCCGACCTTAACGCCGAAGATCTCCTTAAATACCCCTTTCAACTCTTCTCGAAATAAGGAAAGAACCGGACGGCCAGGGGCACCAGCACGCCCCAAACCCATCGACTTTCGCCGGCTGCTGGTAAAAATGCAGGGTTTTTTAGACAAGGAGACGACTTAGCCAAACCATGGACACAACCAAATTCGACCCCACTCAGACTGAAACCCAGGAAACTACTCCGGCTGTTCAGAGGGGTTCCGATCCAGAAGCTGATGGTGGTCGAACCCCACAAGCCCTGTGGGCTCATCTGCGCCATGAATTGCGGACGCCCCTGAACGCGATCATCGGTTATAGTGAAATGCTGTTGGGAGACGCCGATGATCTGGGCCTGGCGGGTTATGTCTCCGACCTTAACCAGATTCTCTCTGCCGGCCATCAACTCCTGGAGATAATCAACGACCTCCTGGACCCAAACCAAGTCGCCTCTGGCGATGTCGTTTTTAATCTGGCATCCCTGGTCGCCAACCTGCACTATCAGGTGCGCATCCCGTTAAACAGCGTTATCGGTTTCAGTGAGATTTTGCTTGAGAACGCCGCTGAGCAAGGGCGGCTAAACATTATCCTTGACCTAAGGAAGATTAACTCTGCCGCCGAACTCTTCCTCTCTCGGGTCAACGAAATTGTCGATTTTTCCAAGATCGATGCCGGTCTGAAGGCATCAGGCCCGGAAGTCTCCGACCGGTCATCTATGATTCACCGCGCCCTGACCAATCTCCGGGAATTGGCTCCGGATAACACTGGCGTCACCGGAGGTGAAAGCGGCTCCATACTGGTGGTGGATGATAATGAAATAAACCGCGACTTACTTTCTCGCTATCTGGAGCGTCAAGGCCACACGGTGCGGGTGGCAGACAATGGCCGCAAGGCCCTGGAGATGATCGCCACCGGCGCTTTCGACTTGGTGCTCCTCGATATTATGATGCCGGAACTGAACGGTTACGAGGTGCTCCAACACCTGAAGCATTCCGAAACCTGGCGGGACCTGCCGGTCATTATGATTTCCGCCTTGGACGAAATAGACAGCGCGGTCCGCTGCATTGAACTGGGGGCGGAAGACTATTTGCGCAAGCCCTTTAACCCGGTGCTGCTCCGAGCCCGGGTGCAGGCCTGTCTGGAAAAAAAGCGGCTGCGGGATCTAAAAGTAGCGCAGCAGCGAAAATTGCAGGAACT
>DASWLF010000182.1:0-2258 GCA_036396255.1 Desulfobaccales bacterium | reverse complement strand
TCCGTTTTGACGGGAATGGTCACCAGGGGCCATTTCAGGTTGCCTTTCCAGATGGCTCTCATGTCGCCTCCGAAAATTGCCGCCCTCCAACTTGCCCTAAGAATAGGTACGGATACCTGCCAAGGCAAGGGCCTGGACCCTGGTAACTGGAACTGCCACCACCATGCATCTTATAAAAAATTTGTCAAGGGAGCCTCTTGCAAAATTCAGTTTCAAAGGCAATTTTCAGCAGGCCGTCCTGCAATTGTCTTGTGTAGGACACCCGCCCTCGGGTGTCCAATACCGGCACCTGCCGCACGGCAGGTGCCGGTGCACAGGCGAGACGCCTGTGCCACTGGTGTGATGTTTCATAATTAAGGGTATTTTTTAAGGGGGAAAACCCCTATAAAAGTCCGTATCTTCCCCCCCTTTTCTAAAGGGGGGCCAGGGGGGATTATAATAAGCTCCTAATAATCCCCCTAAATCCCCCTTTATGAAAGGGGGACTTTAAATCGCTTTTTGTAGAGCCGGGGATAAACCACAGATAAGGGCGCAATTCATTGCGCCCTTGAGGGCGGGATGAATCACGCCCCTATGGGCTTTGGGGAATTTTGGGCCGCCGGGCGGCAAATCATCCCGCCGCCCGCGGCCCGGAGCTCAAAAGGCCATATCCGGAGACCAGATCTCACACACCTTGCCCACCAGCTCCGCCCCAGGCTTCAGGCTTTTTTTGCCCGGCTCCCAGCCCGCCGGGGTGGCCTCCCCGGTCTGCCGCACGTGCTGGCAGGCCCTGATCTGCCGGATCATTTCCGCCACGTTGCGGCCCACCGCCGGCGCCAGGACCTCCATGGCCTGGAGCATCCCGTCGGGGTCGATGAGAAAGCGGCCCCGGATGTCCACCCCGTCCTCTTCGGCGTAAACCCCGTACTCCTCGCCGATGCGGCCGCCGGGATCCGAGAGCATGGGATAAGGCAGGCCCCCGGGGATTATCTTGGAGAGCTCCCCTTCCTGCCACACCTTGTGGGTGTAAGGGCTGTCCACGCTGATGGCCAGGACTTCGGCCCCCAGGGACTTGATCTCGTCGTACTTGGCGGCAACTGCCGTCAATTCCGTGGGTCAGACAAAGGTGAAATCCCCGGGGTAGAAATAGAGCATGACCCACTGCCCCTTATAATCCGTTAGCTTGATGGTCTTGATGGAACCCTGGTGATAACCCTTGGTTTCAAAGGTCGGGGCCGGCTTTCCCACCCGCACCGTCATGGTCAAACCCTCCTTGGCCCAGTTCTTCAGAGAAATCAGGAGCCGCGTCTTTTAAGTAATCATGAAAACCGCCGCGTCAACCCCCGGCCGGCAGGGGATGGGGGGACCAGGGGCAGCAGGCCCCCGGCCTCCGCCCGCAATAACCGGGAAGGGTAGCCGCCTCAGAGCCATCTCTTCTTCTTGAAAATCACCAGCATGGTAATTGCCACCAGGGCCATGAAGCCCAGAACCAAAAAATAGCCGAGACGCCATTCCAGCTCCGGCATGTGTTTAAAATTCATGCCGTACAGCCCCACGATGAAGGTCAGGGGCATGAAGATGGTGGCGATGATGGTCAACACCTTCATTACTTCGTTCAGCCGGTGGCTGACGCTGGAGAGATAAATATCCAGCATCCCGGAAAGAATATCCCGGTAAGTCTCCACCGTATCGATGGCAATGATGGTGTGGTCGTAGACGTCCTTGAAATAGACGGTGGTGGAGTCCTCGATGAGGGTCGACTCCCGCCTTTCCAGGCGGGCGATGACTTCCCGCAAGGGCCACAGCGACTTGCGCAGGATGATCATGTCATTCTTGAAGCGGTGCACGTCGTGCAGGGTCTTGGGGGTGGGCCGGCCCACCAACTCGTCTTCCAGAGATTCGACCATTTCTCCAAAGGTTTCCAGCACCACGAAGTAGTGGTCCACCACCAGGTCTATCAGGGAGTAGGCCAGGTAATCGGGGCCGGCCTTGCGGCTGCGCCCCTTGGCCGCCACCAGCCGCTCCCGGATGGGGGCAAAGATGCTGCCGTCGCCTTCTTGAAAAGAGATTACATAATTCCGGCCCAGGATGATGCTGATCTGGTTCGCCGTGATGTCGTCAGTCTGCTCGCCGTACTGGATGGATTTTAACACTATGTAAAGATAGTCTTCGTAATCTTCAATCTTGGGGCGTTGATCGATGTTCAGGATGTCTTCCAGGACCAGGGGGTGCAGGTTGAAACACTCCCCCAGTTTTTCCAGGTTGGCCACCTGGGAGAT
>DASWLF010000181.1:0-3658 GCA_036396255.1 Desulfobaccales bacterium | reverse complement strand
CCGGATAGCCCGCCGTGGTCCAGAAGGGTTTGCAGCTTGAGACCGGCTTTAGGGCGGTGAAAAGAGGCCCAGGGAAAGAGGCTGAGACAGAAACTCACTACGGTTGCCTCCAGGCTGTAGAGCTTATTTTGATGCTGCTCTTGTCACTCAACAAAACCCATACATAAATGTAACGTGGATGTATTTAACGCAACCGTAATAGGCCCATAATTCATCTAACTATTGGACCTCCCAGGAAGAAGGTAAGCCTGGCCAAGCGGTTGTAGGCCCTGGAACAGGAGAAGGCCAGGCCCACAGAGGCCTTAGCTGATCTGACCCTGGACAAATTGAGCTTGTCCGGAGGCAGTCAAGGGAAACTTCTGAACCCTTGCCGTGGTCGGGGGGGTGACCATCTGGTCCCACAGGCGAGCAAGGCGTCAGAGCGTCGGGTCTGCCGAGCCCTTGGTCAACCACACGCCACCCACCGATATCACCCCCCTGGGGTGGACCACGAGGCGGGGCTGACTGCCGCCGGCGTTGCGTATGCTATCAGGTAGGGGCGTTACGGCTATTGTCGCCCCGCCGTGTTGGGGCGCGGTGACGGCTGGGTGGTGAACCATAAACGAGGGCACGGCGCTGGCGCCAGGAAGGGCTGAAGGTGCCTCAGAAGCACCGCCGCGGGGTAGATTGTGGTTAACCCGCAGATTGTAAGGGTCTCCGGCTGTGTTGGCCGCACCATGTCTGGTCCCATGACTCGGTTATGGCGCGGCCGCCTGACGGCAAGGCTCTCCGCCTGCTGGCCAGCATCGCTGAGCACACCAGAGAGAGCCTGGCCAACAAGGTGATTCCCTGGGATCTTGGCTACGATAGGCTCCGCCAGGTTCTCTCACTTGACCTGATTCCCACCCTAACTTAAAACTTGGTATAACCCGGCGAGGCAGGTCAAGGCTGCCCACCCGAGGGATTGTCCTGGATAACAGGGGCAACTTAGAGTTCAAGCTCTGGAAAAGAGGCTCCAGGCACCGTTTAAGGCGTTCCTGGCTAAGGCTGAAACATCATTCCGGCTCTTACGGTTGCCAACCGGAAATCAGTTCCTAACTTGATGATATAATCATCTTACCTTCCTGAAGCTAGGCCGACTGCTTTGGCCCCCTGGCTCAGGAACGCCGGATTAGCTAGTTGGAATACACATCGGGGGGTTCCGGAAGCGTGAAAATAATCCCTCCCGCCGGTGCAATCAGTTCCCCCAAGGAGGTTCAGGGTGAAAAGTTTATTATCCTTAATTATCGCCATCACCAGTATCACCCTGGTGTGCCCGGTGCTGGCCCAACCCGGCCCGGGCGGCGGTGGCGGCACGGAACCCGGAGGCGGCCTGGGCCCTATAAAGAGTCGTAGGGTCATGGGTCCCCATGCCGAGCGCCAGCTCACGCGCCTGTATAACCCTCAAACCGTCACCACGGTGAAAGGTGCCGTGGAGAGCCTGGGGACCATGCCCCCCAGCGGGGGGCCGGCGGCTACACGCAGCGCCGTCCTGAAGACGGACCGGGGCAAGATTACGGTTTATCTGGGTCCGGACTGGTACCTGGACCAGCAGAAAATCTCCCTGAAGGCCGGGGACAAGCTGGCCGTGACCGGCTCCAAGGTCACCATAGGCGAGCAACCGTCCATTATTACCAAAGACCTCAAGAAGGGGGGCGGCAAGACCATCACTCTCCGGGATAACAAGGGGGTCCCGGCATGGTTGGGCGGACGCCCCCCCGGCGCCCCGGCGAAGTGATGAGGCCGTAACCCTGGATCAGCGGAGGCGTCAGGAAAATCCAGGAGGTAAAAATGGGGGCCGTAAAACTTAAGAGGCTAACCTGGCTGGTGGCGGTCATGGTGCTGCTTGGTTCGTTCTTCCAGGCGCACGGCGGCCAGAAGACGGCCGCGCAATATATCACCCAGGGACAAGAGTTCTTGAAGGCCAAAAAAAACGACCAAGCCGTGGCCAGCTTCACGGAAGCCCTCGAGCTCAATCCCAAGTCCCTGCAGGCTCTTAATAACCGGGGCATTGCCTACTGCAGGCAGGGGTACTTCGATAAAGCCATCGCCGACTTCAGCCAGGTCATCCAGATGGACCCCAATTACGGCAAGGCCTATAACAATCGCGCCGTGGCCTTGTGGTACAAGGGGGAACGGCAAAAAGCCATAGAAGACCTTAAAAAAGCCGAAAATTTGGGAATCAAGTTGGATAAAAAGGCTTGGGGGGGCCTGTACTCGCACCCCTAAGTTGGAAAATGTCTGCCACCAGTTGCCGGAGGAAGTGGCGCCCCCAGCAAAGTGGGTGACTAAGGAAGCTCATGAGCTGCCGTAGCCGAAAACCTTGGCCAGGCTCCCAAAGCAGGCGAATTTACTGAATAGCCGTTACCCCTGATGCCCTTTCGGCAGATTCCGAGCCTCAAAGATACGTTGCCGAATCTCCAGAGGCATCTCGCCCTTACCTCGGTCCTCTTTTTTCTGTTATTTACCGCCATCGCCACTTACCAGATAATCTTCTCAAATCTTAAAATGTAGCTCATCGTCCGGCCCAGGTTGAGGGCCCCCGTTTCCCCCTAACCCATTAAAAAAGAGGCACCTCTTTGGGGGAGATGCCTCGAAATGCCGACCCTGGTGAATGGTCCGGGCGGCGCGCCGCCCTTTATCCTTCGCCCCAGGACCATCTGGCCAGCAAGAGTCGCGGGTGGCTGCAGAAACTGAGGTAATCAGGAATGAAGTCCAGTTGGTGCCTCGGGAAAAAGCTTTAACTCTCTTTTTTCACCTCGAAATTCCATTTCCAGATTTCATAAATCGGTGGGTAAACCATCAACTCCAGCAGAAAAGAAGTGAAAATCCCGCCGATCATGGGGGCGGCGATGCGTTTCATGACGTCGGAGCCGGTCCCCGAGGCCCACGTGATGGGAATCAGCCCCAGGAGCAGGGTGGCGGCGGTCATGAACTTGGGCCGGATCCGCTTGGCGGCGCCTTCAACGATGGCGCCTTGCAATTGGGGGAGGGTCTGGAGCCGCCCTTCCCTTTTCGCCTGGGCGTAAGCCAGGTCGAGGTAAAGGAGCATGAAGATGCCGGTCTCCGCATCCACCCCTAAAAGCGCGATCAAACCGACCCAGACCGCGATGCTCAAGCCATAGCGGGCCAGTACCGCCCGGTAATTGACCAGCCTTAAGGATTTGTATCAAATGTTAAGTTAGGAAATAGGTCAATTCAAGCCAGAGATCCTGGCGGAGCATAGCGTAGCCAGGATCTCCGGGCATCACCTGTATGGCCTCGGGTGCGGGAGACTGGTAGCCTGAAGCGCTAGGGCTACCCCTGGGCAGCCGGCGTGACTAGAGAGAAGCGGGAAGGTCCCGGCCTGAGCGGGGGGTAATTTGCTCCCGGGGCTTAAGATGGCAAGGGGCTTTGCAGGAATTGGGGAAAGTAACCAGAATGGATTGCATGGCGGGCTGCATCAAGGCAAATGCTACCCTTCCAGCTGCCCCAAAAGAGAAAAGGAGCTAGCCAATCCGGCTAACCCCTTGATTTTTCTGGTAGGCCGTCGGGGGCTCGAACCCCAAACCTAGTGATTAAGAGTCACTTGCTCTACCAATTGAGCTAACGGCCCGGAACCGCATGAATGGTGAGTGTTTACCAGATTATCCCGAAAAAG
>DASWLF010000180.1:0-3967 GCA_036396255.1 Desulfobaccales bacterium | reverse complement strand
CCAGGGCCAACGGCCCTGCCCTCCCCCCAAACCCCCCTCCCAACCCGTGTAAGTGGCTGGGTGAGGCGGGGCCATCGGCCCCGCCTCACCCAGCCCAATAAACCCTTAGGGGATTGGGGGTGGGGGTTTGGGGGAGTATTTCGTAAGCGTAAGGGCTCGCGCCCTTAGCCCCCTCCCCCAAAATAGCAATCCATGACCTATACCTTCAAGCCCGCATTTCAGGAAGCTCCCCGGCGCATCGATTATGGCCGGGAGCTCAATCCCGCCCAGTATGAGGCGGTGGCCGCCCTGGAAGGGCCCGTGCTGGTCATCGCCGGGGCCGGCAGCGGCAAGACCCGCACCCTGGTCTATCGCCTGGCTTATCTGGTGGAACAGGGGGTGGACCCCGGGGCCATCCTGCTCCTGACCTTTACCCGGAAGGCGGCCCAGGAGATGCTGACCCGGGCGGTGCACCTGCTGGACCGGCCCCTGGGCCAGGTGATGGGGGGCACCTTCCACAGCGTCTGTTACCTGTGGCTGCGGCAGTACGGCCAACGGCTGGGGTACCCCCGGGGCTTCACGGTGATGGACCGCTCCGACCAGGCCGATCTCCTGCAGATGCTGAAGGAGCGCCTGGGCTTCAAGCAGCTTCCCGGGCCGTTTCCCCGCAAAGAGACCCTGGCGGAGATCCTGGGCGCGGTGGTCAACAAGGACCTGTCCCTGGACCACCTGTTGGCCCGGGACTACGGCCAGTTTCTGGAGCAGCGGGATCGCCTGGCGCAACTGACCGCCGCCTACCAGGAGGAAAAAAGGCGCCAGGCCTTGCTGGACTACGACGACCTGCTGCTGGAAGGGCGGCGCCTGTTGGCGGAGCACGAGGACGTGCGCCGCCACTTGTCGGAGCGCTTCCGCTACCTCATGGTGGACGAGTACCAGGACACCAACCGGCTGCAGGCGGAGCTGGTGCAACTTTTGGCCTATACCCACCAGAACGTCATGGCCGTGGGGGATGACTCCCAATCCATCTATTCCTTCCGGGGGGCCAACTTCCGCAACATCATGGATTTTCCCCGCCTGTTTCCCGGGACCCGCATCATCAAGCTGGAGGAGAACTACCGCAGCACCCAGCCCATTCTGGACCTGGCCAACGCCATCATCGAAGGCGCCCAGGAGCGCTACACCAAATGCCTGTTCACCCGCAAGGCCGACGGGGTGCGGCCCCGCCTCTTTCGGGCGGCCGACGAAAACGAGCAGTCCCGCCTGGTGGTGGCCCAGGTCCTGGACTTTCAGCGGCAAGGGATGCCTTTGAAACAGATGGCGGTCCTGGTGCGGGCCGGCTACCACTCCTTTGATCTGGAAATCGAACTGGTGCGGGCCGGCCTCCCCTTCCTGAAGTTCGGGGGCTTCAAGTTCATGGAAAGCGCCCACATCAAGGACCTGCTGGCCTTCTTGCGGGTGGTGGCCAATCCCCGGGACACCCTGAGTTGGAGCCGGGTCCTCCTCCTGGTGCCGGGAGTGGGGCGTCAGACCGTTGGCAGGTTCAACTCCCAAGTGAAGCAGGATTTCGATCTGGCCGCCGCGGGAAAGTGGCTCCGGTCCCAGCGCCGCCCCCCGGGGTTGAAAGAGCTGGCGGAACTGCTGGAGAGCCTGGGGGCCCCCGGCCAGAGCCTGATGACCCGCATGAACCTGGCCCTGGCCTACTACGAGCCCCTGGCCAAGAACCGCTACGATGACTACCCTAAAAGAATGAAGGACCTGGAACACCTCCTGACCATCACCGCCCGCTACCGGGAACTGCAGACGTTCCTCAACGACCTGACCCTGGAGCCGCCGGCCAGCCTGGCGGACGTGACCAGGCCCACGCACGATTACCTCACCGTGTCCACCGTCCACTCCGCCAAGGGCCTGGAATGGGAGGCGGTCTTTATCATCTGGGCCGCGGAGGGACGCTTCCCGGCCTTTTACTCCCAGGAGCGGGAAGAGGAAACCGAGGAAGAACGCCGCCTCATGTACGTGGCCGCCACCCGGGCCCGGAGCTACCTGGCGGTGGTCTTCCCCACCGTGGGCTATAGCCGGCAGTTCGGCATGACCATCAATACCCCTTCCCGGTTCATCGCCGATATCCCCCGCCGCCTGCTGGAACCGTGGCGGATGGAGGTGAGTGAGGGGTGAAGAAGTTTTTGGGGGAGGGCCAGGGACACTTACAAAAAAGTCCCTGCCCTCCCCCCACACCCCCCTCCCAACCCGCATAAGGGGCTGGGGAAGGCGGGCTAAAGCCCGACTTTACCAACAATGATACATTAATAGATTGGGGGTAGTAGAACATAGGGCGGCCCATGGCCGCCGTAAATCGGCGTGCATGGCACGCCCTATGGTTATTGAGGAATAGTCATGGGACAATGGGAGCCGGTATATTTAGAGACGCACCGCCGGGGGGAACTCCAGGCCAAGATTGCCGCGGCCTCTGACATCTTGAATCAATGTACCCTGTGCCCCCACAACTGCATGGTGGACCGGCACCACGGCGAGCTGGGCCGGTGCCGCACCGGGGACCAGCCGGTGGTGGCCTCTTATGGCCCCCATTTCGGGGAGGAGGACCCGCTGGTGGGAAGCCGCGGCTCCGGCACCATCTTTTTCACCCACTGCAACCTCTACTGCATCTTTTGCCAGAACTATGAAATCAGCCACGGCGGGGAAGGGGAAGAGATTTCCATCCCGGACCTGGCCGCCATGATGATCCTCCTGCAGAAGAGAGGCTGCCACAACATCAATTTCGTCACCCCCAGCCACCAGGTTTACCAGGTGCTTTCGGCCCTGCCCCCGGCCATCGAAGCCGGGCTTAACGTCCCCCTGGTCTATAACACCGGCGGCTATGACGCGGTGGAGACCTTGCGCCTCCTGGACGGGGTGGTGGACATTTACATGCCGGATTTCAAGTTCTGGGACCCGGCGGTGGCCGCGGAGCTCTGCCAGGGAGCGGATTATCCCGAAGTGGCCCGCCAGGCTTTCAAGGAGATGCACCGCCAGGTGGGCGACCTGGTGCTGGATGAAAACGGGGTGGCCCGCCGGGGACTGCTGGTGCGGCACCTGGTGCTGCCCGACGGCCTGGCCGGCACCAGGGAGGTCATGGAATTCCTGGCCCGGGAGATATCGCCCCACACCTACGTCAACGTCATGGGCCAGTACCGCCCCTGCGGCCGGGCTTCCGAACATGCCTCGCTGCGCAAGTTTCTCACCGGCGTGGAGCACGCCGAGGCCATGCGCCTGGCCCTGGAGGCCGGCCTGACCCGCCTGGACCGCCGGGAGAAACTGTTCAGGTGGCTGTGAGTCTTGGGGTGAGGGCCAGGGCCTTTCACAGGCGGGGACGCCTGTGCCACTAAGCCCTGCCCTCCCCCCAAACCCCCGTCCCAACCCGTGTAAGTGGCTGGGTGAGTCGGGGCCATCGGCCCCGCCTCACCCAGCCCAATAACACCATAAGGTGTTGGGGGATTGGGTCCGGGGAAGGGGCCATCTGCCCCTGGCCCCCTTCCCCGGAAACCTAGCCCAAGGAGTTTCATGAGCGCGGACATCTACGCCATCGGCGACATCCACGGGCATCTCGATTCCCTGGAGCGCCTCATGGAGAAGATCCAGCCCGACCTGGAGAAGGATCGGTTGGTCTTCATGGGGGATTATATAGACCGGGGACCCAATTCCAAGGGCGTGGTGGATTACATTCTGCGCCTGAGAAATGCGGCGCCGCGGCAAAATGTCGTCTGTCTGAAGGGCAATCACGAGGCCATGTTCCTCAATTTCTTGAAAGGCGAGGACATGGAGCTCTTTTTGTTAAACGGCGGCCTCAGCACCATCAAAGAATATTGGGGCCGCCACTGGAACCACCTGGAGAAGCTGGTCCTGCCACCGGACCATGAGGCGTTTTTCCGGGAATTGCCGCTCTATTATGAGACCCCGGACTACATCTTTGTCCACGGCGGCTTGAAGCCCGGGG
>DASWLF010000179.1:0-2802 GCA_036396255.1 Desulfobaccales bacterium | reverse complement strand
TCGTCGTGGGTCTTGAATTTGAAATCCGGCGCGCCTTTGCCGGCCGGGTCGCGCTTGGGTTCGTGAATGACGGTGATTTTCTTTCTTGCCAGGGCGTTCAGAAGCTGGTCCAAGGCCGGGCGCAAGGTGTGCTCGGTGGATTCTTCGACCTCAAGCTTTTTAATTTGCTCAAAATATACTTTGAAGTCTTTGATCATAACGGAACCTGTAATCGTCGCAGGTTGCCTAAGCTGAGCTTAGGCCAAATTTGCGTTCCCAAGCAGGAGCTTGGGAACGAGGGAAAAGGAAATGGTGGGCAGTGCCCACCCTACACGCTACACGCACAGGCGAGACGCCTGTGCCACCAAAAATCTCCATCCCCTCAACCGAAAACAGAAAACAGTATTAACTCGCCGCCTGCCCCGGCCGCAGGCATCTGAGGCTATAGTCTTCTTTTTTGAAGGCCTGCAGGCAGCGCTCCAGGACCGCGTCGGAGGCCAGGGCCAGGTCCAGCTGGCGGCAGAAAGCCATGAGCAGGCCGGCCAGCTCCAGGGTCTCCTCGGTTTCCAGGAAGGAATGTTTCACCAGGCGCCCCTGCACCAGATCGCCCTTGGTCTGGGCCTTGAAGCCCAGGTCGTCCAGGATCTGCTTGAGCAGCCGGGCCCGCCGCTCCCGCCGCTCGATGTTGGCGGCCCCGCCCTTGAACTGAAAGCTGATGTAGTTGTCGTTTTTTTCCTCGGAGATGTAAGCGTCCACGATGCCGAAGTGGTAGCCCAGGCGGGAGTTGAAGTTGAGATAATGGTCGCTGACGATGGCGAAGCTCTTGCCCCCCAGGCCGCGTTCGGACTTGCCCAGGTCGTACATGGTGTTGGCGAAGACCGAGATGAAGCCCTTGAGGTCCGGGGCCACCTGGCCGGCCCAGCTCACCCCGGGGTGGTGAAAGCCCCGGAGCAGGGCCTTGAAGGGGATGGAGGTAATGTCCTCCTCGGTGACCTGGGCCTGGCCGCTGACCCGGAGGCCGCCGCCCAGGTCCAGGATGAAGAGATTCAGGGGCAAACTCGTGGTCAGGCGGCTGACCCGCGGTGATTCCAGGGCCCGCTCCATGTCCGGGGTGAACATGGCATCCATGGCCTTTTCGTGGCAGAACCGGGTGATGTCGTGCAGGGTGCCGCAGTTGGCGGCCTGGAAGTCGGGGCTGTCGGGGTCCAGGAGATTCAGGGGACTGGCCAGCTTGAGAACCCGGCGCAGTTTCTGGAACACCGGAGAGTTCTGCAAGTCTTCGTCGGGCTGGGCGGCGCGCTGCAGGATCTCGGTGACCACCCCGGGATAGACCACGGCATTGTCCGCGTCCACCGTCACCACCTGTCCCGGATGGAGGACCCGGGTGGCGCCGCCCACCTCCACCAGGGTGGGAACCCGGAATTCCCGGGCCAGGATGGTCATGTGGTCCGTGGGGCTGCCCACCTCGGTGATGATGGCGGCGATGCGGTCCATGACCAGCACCAGGCGGGCCGAAGGCTGCCGGGCCACCACCACCGCGCCGGGGGCAATGTCGGCCACGTCCTCATCGTGCAGGAACAGGTGCACCCGTCCGGCGGCGGCGCCGCCCACCGCCCGGATGCCGAAGTTCAACAGGGGCGTGGCCGTGGGCTCCGGCAGATGCTCCCGCTCCGGCGCGGCAAAGCTGGGGGTGCTGATCCTCAGGGGCCGGGATTGCAGGATCACGATATTGCCGGCCTCCCCCACGGTCCACTCGATGTCCTGGGGTTGGCCGAAATGCTCTTCCAGTTCCAGGGCGAGGTCCGCCAGGATCCGGGCCTGGGCGTCGGTGATGCAAGGGGCCTGGGCCTGCTCCGGAGGCAGGGCTCGCTCCGCCACCCCCCCTTCCTCCCGGCAGACCAGGGCCAGGGGTTTTGTGGCCACCCGCCGCTGCTTGATGGCGTGGTCCTCATCCCTGGACACCACAAAAAGGTCCGGGGAGACGGTGCCGTCCACCGCGAACTTCCCCAGGCCCCAGACGGCGCTGATCAAAACGGTGTCGGCCTCCGGGGCGTGGGGATCCATGGAGAACATGACCCCGCTGGCCCGGGCCGGCACCATGGCCAGGACGCCCACGGCCATGGGCAGTTCGTTGATGGAGAACTGCCGGTATTTCCAGTAGAAGATGGCCCGGGTGGTAAATTTGGAGGCCACGATCTCTTTGTAGTGCTCCGGCAGGCTGGCGGCCTCCACATTGAGGAGGGTGGCAAACTGGCCGGCAAAGGAAAACTCGGTGTCTTCGCCCACCGCGCTGGAGCGCACCGCCAGCCAGGGGGTGGGGAGCGATTTGCCGGCTTCCAGGATGGCTTCCTCCAGGTCCGGAGGCAGGGGCGCCTGGCGCACCAGGGCCTGCAGCTCCCGGCTGACGGTCTTGAGGCTGTCCAGGTCTTCGATGGGGGCCTGGGACAGCCGGGTCTCCAGCTCCCCGGCGATGCCCGAGGCCGTGAGAAAACGCTTGTAGGCCGCCGCGGTAATGGCAAAGCCCTGGGGCACCGGCAGCCCCACCCGGTTGCCGATCTCCCCCAGGTTGGCCATCTTGCCGCCCACCGCGCCGGCCAGCTCCCGGTTCAACCTGGACAGGGGCAGGATATAGGGAGTCTCCGGGATGACGGGGACCGCGGTCAGCTCAGCCAGGATTTCCCGGTGCAGCTGCTCGTAAATGGGGATCAGCTCCGGGTAGCGGTCGCCCGTGAGCAGATTGAGTTCGGTGATCATGCCCGAGACGTTGCTGGTGAGCTGCTCCGCCTGGGTGTAAAGGTAGCCGGTGTCAAAGAGAAAGTCGCC
>DASWLF010000178.1:0-8714 GCA_036396255.1 Desulfobaccales bacterium | reverse complement strand
GAGCATCACACCGGGCTGTTGCAGCCGCCCAAGCTGTTCGACCACCTGGCCCGCTTCCAGGCCGGGTGCCTCACCAACGAGGAAATCTTTCAAGACCAGGGGCATGGCTGCGCCTACTCCCCGGATTTCCCCCGGGAGCGGGCTTTTGTTTTCACGGTAATCACCGGCCCGCAGCGGCGTCTGGCCCAGGGGTGGCCCGGCGTCCTGGCAGCGCCCTTTGGGGATATGATGCTCACCGGCTGTTTCGGCCTCATCGCGGCCTACCTGGAGAAGAAAAATCTGCCTCTTGCCTCCATGGGCTAACCTGCCGGGGACGAATTGGTTACTTCTATGAGCCAATTCATCTTCAGGCCGAATTGACGCGGCTTATTGACTAAACAATAAATTTAAATACCTGGTAAGGGACCGCTAAATAAATGACAATCGTTGATATCCATAGTCAGTAGTGTCCGGCAGGGATTTTGCAAACGGTGTTAAGCGGGTAAATTGACAGAATGTAGCCGCAGGTTTTAGCCTGCGCCGGCACAGGCTGGAAAGCCTGTGCCACCAAAGATTTTTTTAATGAAAATGGGTGTCCTCGGAAAACCAAGGACATCATGTCCAGGCATGTAGGGTGGGCACGGCCCACCTTCATAATTGCTTAAATCTTCATCATGTTTAGTTCATGGGGCAAAGGTCCTGGCTGCCAGCGCAATTTTCGTACCGGACACTCCTGATCTATAGTCCAAAAAACACCTCAAAAAATAGTATCTTTGAATCAAATCCTGAAAAACTATCGCCTTATTGATTATCCCACTTTTTTATTTATTGAGATGCTTGGGCACATCTCATATTATATCACCCAGGAGCGAACCCTTATCTGGGAGAGACCGCGGTTATGCAGATCAGATTTTGGGGGACCCGGGGGTCGATCCCGGCTCCCGGCGCCCAAACGCTTGAGTTTGGCGGCAACACCTCCTGCGTTGAAGTCATTCTGGCCTCAGGACGCCGGGTAGTCATCGACGGCGGCACCGGTTTTCGTCTCCTGGGCAAGCATCTCCTGGAGAACAACCTGCCGTGTCAGCTCCACCTGCTTCTCACCCACGGGCACTGGGACCACCTCCTGGGCATCCCCTTCTTCATCCCCATATACCAGGAGACCACGGAAATCCTGGTGGATGGTTGGCCTCCGGCCTTTCAGGGCATGACCCGGGTTTTCGACAGCAACATGGGAGACGGCTTCTTCCCGGTGGCCTTTGACCATCTCAAGGCCCGCATCGATTATCTCAACCGCCTGGCCCAGGGCCCCCTGAACCTGGACGGGGTCCGCATCGACGCCATCAACCTCAACCATCCCCAGGGAGGATTCGGTTTCCGCTTCCGGGAAGGCAAGCACACCATGGTCTTCATCACCGACAACGAGCTGGGGGCGGCCAAAGGGAAGCGTATCCCGGAATTTGTCGAGTTCGTCTCGGGTTGCGACCTCCTGATCCACGATGCCCAGTACCTGCCCGCCGATTTTCCGGAACGCCGGGGTTGGGGGCATTCCACCTATGCGGAGGCGGTGGACCTGGCCATTCGGGCCGGAGCTCACAACCTGCTCCTCACCCACCATGATCCGACCCGCACCGACGTCGAAGTGGAGAAGATCATCGACCTGTCCCGGCAGCTGGCGGCCGGCCACCCGAACCCCCACTATATCGACGCCGCCCGGGAAGGAGCCTGCTACCGGCTGCCCTAGTTCCCAGGCGGAGAGGGCTACCCCCTGCTCCTCCGGCCCCGGCCAGGGGCCGCCGCCGGAGAGGAACGGGGGCCGGCCTCCTTTGGGGGCGGCGGCAGTTCCGGCCCTCAGGACCTCTTCCCGGAGCCCCGAACCCTCAAGGCACAAAGGTGGAAAAGCATATGGATTGGAAAGTCTTCTGGGTCACCTTCGGCACCATCTTCCTGGCGGAGATCGGCGACAAGACGCAGCTCGCGGCTTTAACCATGGCGGCGGAGACCCGGTTGCCGGTCTCGGTCTTTGCCGGAGCCTGCACCGCCCTCTGCCTGGCGACTCTGGTGGGGGTGGTCTTTGGCAGCTTTCTTTCCCACCTGGTCCCCGAGGGCCTGCTGAAGAAGATCGCCGGAGCCGGTTTCATCGTCATCGGCGTCCTGATCTTATCCGGCAAATGGTGACCGGCGGCCCGGACCTGCCGGCGGACAAAAACCGCCGCCCCCCTTTCCTTCCGGGGCCGATTTTAGTAAACTTAGCCAACCGATTGCCATCATTAAGATTTTTTTCTGAGCAGTCACTCGTGAGACTTCGGCTCACCCGAACCATGAAAATGAACAGGTAGGGGCGGGTTTTAAACCCGCCCCTACAGCACCGGCGAGACGCCGGTGTCAATAGAGACTATTTTCTAAGGAATTTTTCAGACCAGACCAATTGGGAATACCAGCAGCAAGCGGAAATTTCATGGAGCAGCTACAGCCAGCGCCGGACCGGGGCCGCAACCTGGTCCTCATCGGCTACCGGGCCACCGGCAAGACCGCGGTGGGAGCCCGGTTGGCCCAATTGCTGCACCGCCCCTTTGTGGACCTGGACCAGGCGCTGGTGACCGAGGCCGGCCAGTCGGTGGCTGAAATTGTGGCCCAGGGCGGCTGGGAGGAGTTCCGGCGCCGGGAGAAGGAGTTGGTGGCCCGCTACCGCCGCACCCGGGGGCTCATCCTGGCCACCGGCGGCGGCGTGGTCCTGGACCCGGAAAATGTTGAGATGCTGCGGGAAAACGGCTTCATCATCTGGCTCACCGCGGCGCCGGCGGTTATTCAGGCCCGCCTCCACCAGGACCGCGGCGGCACCCCCAGCCGGCCCAGTCTCACCGGCGGCGACCCCGTGGCTGAGGTGGCGGCGGTGCTGCAGTCCCGGTGGCCGCTGTACCAGGCCGCGGCCCAGATTACGGTGGACACCACCGACCTTTCGGTCACCCAGGTGGTGGACCGGGTGCTGGCAGCCCTGAAAGAGAAGGAGGCGGCGCCCCATGGCAGGTAACACCTTTGGCCAAGTCTTCCGGGTGACCACCTGGGGAGAGTCCCACGGCCCCGCCGTGGGGGCGGTCATCGACGGCTGTCCGCCCCGGCTGCCCCTCAGCGCCGCCCAGGTGCAGGCGGAACTGGCCCGGCGGCGCCCTGGGGTCCAGGCCCACGCCACCACCCGCCGGGAGCCGGATCAGGTGGAAATCCTCTCCGGGGTCTTTGAGGGCCTCACCACCGGCACCCCCATCAGTCTCCTGGTCCATAACCGGGACGTCCGCAGCCGGGATTATGACGCCCTGCGGGACCTCTTCCGCCCCGGCCACGGGGATCTCACTTTTCAGGCCAAGTACGGCATCCGGGACCACCGGGGCGGAGGCCGGGCCTCGGCCCGGGAGACCGTGGCCCGGGTGGCCGCCGGCGCCGTGGCCCAGGCCGTCCTGGACCGGGCGGGCATCACCGTCCTGGCTTACACCGTGGAGCTGGGCGGGGTGCCGGCCCGCTTGGTGGACGAAACCACCATCTGGGACAATGCCTTTGCCTGCCCGGACCCGGAAGCGGTGGCGGCCATGGCGGCCCGGGTGAAGGCGGTGAAAGCCCGGCACGACTCCCTGGGTGGAGTGGTGGAAATCCGGGCTCGGGGTTGCCCCGCCGGCTTGGGGGAGCCGGTGTTCGACAAACTGGACGCCGCCCTGGCCCAGGCGGTGATGTCCGTGGGCGCGGTCAAGGGAGTGGAGATCGGCGCCGGCTTCCACGCCGCCCGGATGCTGGGCTCGGAACACAACGATCCCATCATTCCCGGCGGCTTCGCCTCCAACCACGCCGGGGGCATCCTGGCGGGCATCTCCAACGGCGACGAGATTATGGTGCGCGCCGCGGTGAAGCCCATTCCCTCCATCGCCCGGGAGCAGCAGACCGTGGATCTGGCCGGGAATCCCAGGACCATCATCATTGCCGGACGCCACGACGTCAGCGCCATTCCGCGCATCGTTCCGGTGCTGCAGGCCATGGTGCGCCTCACCCTGGCAGACTTTCTCCTGCGCCAGAGGGCCATTACATGAGCGTCACGGTGGGCCTCATCGGCGGCCAGGGCCAGATGGGCCGCTGGTTCAAGCGCTTTTTCGACAGCGTCGGCGTCCGGGTGCTGGTGGCCGACCTGGACACCCCCCAGACCCCCCAGGAGGTGGCCCGGCTCTCCGACGTGGTGATCATTTCCGTGCCCATCCCCCAGGTGCAGGAGGTGGTGCGGGACGTGGCCGGCCATCTGCGCCCGGAGGCCGCGCTCATGGACCTCACCTCGGTGAAGCAGGGCCCCATGCGCGCCATGATGAAGCACTTCCCCGGCGAAGTGGTGGGGACTCACCCCCTCTTCGGCCCCGGCGAAGCCAGCATCTCCGGATTGACCATGGTCCTCTGTCCCGGCCGGGGGGAACGCTGGTTCACCTGGCTGAAGACGCTCCTGGAGACGGCCGGGGCCCGGGTCAAAGTCACCACCGCCGCCCAACACGACCGTGTCATGGCCGTGGTCCAGGGCCTGGCCCACTTTACCCTCATCGCTCTGGAGATGGCCATCCGCGATCTGGGGGTGCTTTCCCAGGATCTGGAGGATTTCGCCACTCCCACCTTTAGCACCCTGCATCACCTGGCCCGGCATCTCTTAAGTCAGGACGCCACCCTGTATGCCTGCATCCAACTGCAGAATCCCGCCAACCGCATGGCCCTGCGGGCCCTGGAAGATGCGGTGGCCGACATCCTCCACTTAATTCAGCGCCAGAATGCCGACGGCCTGGTGCGCCTCATCGCCGGCCTTAAAGAAGGAATTCTTTTAGGGGATGAAAAAAGCCGGGGCGGGGGCGGCAAAACGCCATGAAGCTGCGCGGCCGGACCCATCCTCCGGTGCTTCACCCGGAGATGCCGCCTCGTTAGAGGACGCGGGCAATACGATTAAGGGAGCATTTTCATGCTGGACCTGCGGTTGGTGCGAGACCACCTCGATAAGGTTGAGCAGGCCCTGCACAATCGGGGCCTGACCGAGGTCTCCCTGGAGGAATTTCGCTGGCGGGACGCGGAGCGCCGCCGCCTGGTGACCCAGGTGGAGGCCCTGCGCCACGAACGCAACACCCTGTCCCAGCAAGTGGGGAACTTGATGAAGGCGGACCGGAAGTCCGAGGCCGAACCCCTCAAGCTCAGGGTGGCGGTGGTCAATGAAGACATCAAAACCCTGGAGGCCAGGTCCGGAGAGCATGACGCCTGGGTGCGGGATTTCTTGCTGAACCTGCCCAATCTCCCCCACCAGACCGTGCCGGTGGGGGCCGATAGCCGCGACAACCCGGTGGTGCGCACCTGGGGAGAGGCGCCGGCATTTGATTTCGCCCCCCGCCCCCATTGGGAGGTGGGGGAGAATCTCGGCATCCTGGATTTCGAGCGGGCCGCCAAGATCGCCGGGGCCCGCTTCGCCCTCCTGAAAGGCGCCGGGGCCCTGATGGAAAGGGCCCTGATCAACTTCATGCTGGACCTGCACACCCACAAACACGGCTACCTGGAGGTCCTGCCCCCCTTCATGACCAACCGGGCCTCCATGACCGCCACCGGCCAGCTCCCCAAGTTCCAGGAGGACCTCTTCAAGCTGGAGGGCTGGGACTATTTCCTGGTGCCCACCGCCGAGGTGCCGGTGACCAACATGCACCGGGATGAGATCCTCCGGGAAGAAGACCTGCCCCTTAACTATACCGCCTACACCCCCTGCTTCCGCTCCGAGGCCGGCTCCTACGGTAAGGATGTCCGGGGCCTGATCCGCCAGCACCAGTTCAACAAGGTGGAGCTGGTGAAGTTCGCCACCCCCGAAAACTCCTACGCCGAACTGGAGACGTTGCTGCTAAACGCCGAAGAGGTGCTGAAAGAGTTGGGACTGCACTACCGGGTGGTGGTGCTGTGCACCGGGGACATGGGTTTCGCCGCGGCCAAAACCTATGACATCGAGGTCTGGCTCCCGGCCCAAAACCTCTACCGGGAGATCTCTTCTTGCAGCAATTTTGAGGACTACCAGGCCCGCCGGGCCAACATCCGCATGCGCCGGGCCGGCGCCAAGGGCACGGAGCTGGTGCACACCTTGAACGGCTCCGGCCTGGCGGTGGGGCGCACCCTGGTGGCCATCCTGGAGAACTGCCAGCAGGAAGATGGCAGTGTGGTGGTGCCTCCGGTGTTACGGGCCTATATGGGAGGAATGGAGAAAATAGAAGTTATGTAGTTTTCTGTTTTCTGTTTTCAAAAAATTATGGGTTAATAGCATTTGATGGTGAAAGTCAATGGAAAGAAGGGGGGGAAATCTCGATCTTACCGTGATCTCGATGTTTGGAAGCTGTCTATTGAGTTGGTGAAGGAAATTTATCAAGTGACGGCGAAATTTTCGCCGACGGAGATGTATGGATTAACCAATCAACTGCGAAGGGCGGCAATATCGATACCTTCCAATATCGCCGAAGGTCAGGGAAGAAATTCATTCAAGGAGTTTAAACAATTTCTCGCCATTGCCTTGGGGTCATTGGCAGAACTGGAAACCCAACTGATTATCTCTCATGAAATAGGATACCTGACTCTGGATGATTACGGCAAACTGTCTGCGGCCCTGGATACCATTAGGAAAATGATCAAAGCTTTGGCCAACAGCCTTAAGTGAATTGTCCTCTCTTTTTTTTACAGAAAACAGAAAACAGTCTTTATTTCGCCTTTACTTTATCATGGGCCTGGAAGGGCCCGCCGCTCACCGGCAGGGCCACCGCGCCGCTCTTCCCCAGCAGTTCCGTCACCTTCAGCTCCCCCTGGGTGATGTCCGCGGTATAACCCAGGACCGAGTGGGTGCGGGGGTTGACCACCTCTTTCCCCGGGGCCACCACCCGCAGGCGGTCGCCCACCTTGAGCCCGGCGTTCTCCCCCAGGTTGAGATAGACCTTGCCTTCTTTTACGAACTCCACCCGGCCGAACCAGGCGATGCCCAGCAGTCCGCCGGCCACCCGCAGGGCGTTCTGCTGGGCGAACTTGGTCACCCCCTCGGGCTTAATGCCCCCGGCTTCCGCGGGGGTGACCAGGGCCAGCTCCTTGTTGCCGGTAAAGGTGTCATAGACTTGCAGGACCATGGCCCCGGCCGCGCCGCTCTCCGGCGGCATGATGCCGGTGAGGACGATGCCCTGCACCCCCAGGTAGTCGCCCAGGGCCTTGATGTTGGGGGCGAGATGCAGCTTGCCGGCTATCCCGGCCTTGGTCATGGCCTCCCGGATCTGGTCCTGGCTGCTTATCTTGATGTCTTTCTGGCGCCCCAGGGCGTCCCCCAAGGCCACCGCCAGGGTCCGATTCAGCCCTTCATAGCTGGGCGGGGTGTCCAGGTCGGGAATCACCGCCGCGGCCCGGCCAATATAGGGGGCCTTCTCCCCCCGCCCCTGGGACATGAAGCTTCCCAGCCCCTCCTCCCGCAGGATGCGGTCCACTTCGGCCCGCACCATCTCCTGGAGCTTATCCGGCGGCACCGCCTTGCCCGCGGCCTTGGCCTGCTCCCTGCCCACCGCCTTGGCCATGGCGTTGATCATGTGCTGCTGCAGGCCCACGAACTCTTTACCTTTGGGCACATAAAGATATTCCGGCGCATCCGGGTAGGACAGCCAGTAGGGGTTCTTGCTGCGGACATAGGGCTTGCCGTCGATCATCATGGTCTCTTCCATGGCCTCGGGGGGGACCATTTCCTCGTCTTCTTCGCCCTTGTCCCAGCCCACCCATTTTTTTACCGGACCCATGGTGCCGCAGCCGTTAAGGACCACCAAAGCAGATATTATTAACAGAATCACCAGCCAGATCATTCTTCGCATTATTTGCCAACTCCCTAAATATAGTTTTTAGTTTTTAGTTTTTGGTTTTTGGTTTTTAGAAAATTTAGTCAGGTCAGGCTAATAGACAATTTTTTTAGCATTTTCATGATTATTTCCAGTTTATTTAAAAGACTGCTAAGGTCTTCCGTTGATAGGTAATTTACTTTATTGGCAATAATTAACTGGGTTTCCAATTCCGCCGACGAGCCCAGGGCAATTGCTAAGAACTGTCTGAACTCTTTTGAGGAATTCCGGAACTGCCCTTCGGCTATGTTGGAGGGAATGGACACCGCGGCTCTTCTAATCTGCTGGCTTAATCCATAGTTCTCTGAGGCGGGGAATGTGGCGGTTGCTTTGTATATATCCTCAACCAGCGAGAGCGACAATTTCCATACTTCCAAATCCCTATATGAACGCGATTTTCTTGGCGCCTGCATTCGCTTTTCCAAAAACTAAAAACCAAAAACTAAAAACTAAAAACCGTCTTTAACAAAAAAGCCCACGAGGATATTACCCCGTGGGCTTTGGTTAGTCAACCGGTTTTCAGGTTAGAAGTAGAAGAACCCGCAAAACTCCACCCGGTGGTCTTCCCCGTTCCGTGTAGGAGTGCTTCCGTTAACGGTCGAGGCCGACTGCATGTAAACGTCCTTGGTAAAGGCGTAACTCAGGCCGAACTTGATGGCCTGAATGGGCCGGAACCACAAGGTGGCCGCGATCTGGTTGGAGTACTTGGTATAGTCATTGGAGCTGCTATAAAACGTTAGAACAGAGGCGTTGGAGAAGGGGCCACCCGGGAATTCCCTCTCCAGATTGACCCCAAAGTTACGCGTATAGCCCCAATAGACGTTCAGGAACCACTCGTTGGTGAAG
>DASWLF010000177.1:0-3723 GCA_036396255.1 Desulfobaccales bacterium | reverse complement strand
CTCCGGCGACGATTTTACCACTTTTCCGCTGCTGTGCGTGGGCGGCATGGGGGTGATCTCGGTGGTCTCCAACGTGGTGCCGGGCGACATGGCGGGCATGTGCAACGCCTTCTTTAAGGGCGATCTGGCCGAAGCCCGCCGGCTCCACTATAAAATGTGGCCGTTGATTGAGGCCATGTTCATCGAAACCAACCCCGTCCCGGTCAAAGCGGCCGTGAAAATGATGGGCAAAATCACCGGCGAGGTGCGGCAACCCCTGTGCCCCCTGGCCCCGCAAAACGAAGAAAAACTGCGCCAGGTGATGCAAAAGTACGGGTTGATCTGAAAGGGATCAGGGGTCAGGGATTAGGGATTAGGGAAGTATTTGGCTGACCCCTGGCCCCTGGCCCCTGCATTTTCAGGAGGTCTTATGGTTCGTGCAATCGTCTCCGGCGCCGCGGGTCGCATGGGGGGCCGCATCATTCACATGTTGGAGGCCGCGGCGGGCATCAGCCTGGCCGGGGCTTTCGAGCGGCCGGATCATCCCGCGGTGGGCCAGGATGTGGGCGAGGTGGTGGGGCTGCCTGCCAAAGGCCTCAAAGTGGCCGGCTCCATCGGCGAGGTTCTGGATAAAGGGGAAGTGGTCATCGAGTTCAGCCACCCGGAGCCATCGCTCTCGCACCTCTGGCAAGTGGCGGATGCGGGCAAGGCCATGGTCATGGGGACCACGGGGTTTTCCCCGGACCAGATCTCCGAGATTCATGCCCTGGCCTCCCGGGCCCACCTGGTCTTCGCCCCCAACATGAGCGTGGGGGTGAACCTGATGTTCAAGGTGGTCTCCGACATCGCCCGGGTGCTGAGCCAGGGCTATGACGTGGAGATCGTGGAAGCCCACCACCGCCTGAAGAAAGACGCCCCCAGCGGCACGGCCATCAAGCTGGCCCAGGTCATCGCCCAGGCCCTGGAGCGGAACCTGGAGGAAGTGGGGGTCTACGCCCGCCGGGGGATCATCGGCCAGCGCACCGACGCAGAGATCGGCATCCAGACGTTGCGAGCCGGCGACATCGTGGGGGAGCACACCGTCATGTTCGGCGGCATCGGCGAGCGGCTGGAGATCATCCACCGGGCCCACAGCCGGGACAACTTCGCCCGGGGGGCGGTGCGGGCCGCCCTCTGGATCGTCTCCCAGCCGCCGGGGCTCTACGACATGCAAGACGTCCTGGGATTGAAGTAAATGCGCCTGGTGCGTTACTACCTGAACGGACAAATTCTCTATGGGGTCCTGGAAGGCCAGGTGATCCGGACGCTGGCCCGGTCACCCTTTGAAGGGATTAAGGAAACCGGCGCCACCGTTCCCCTGGAGCAGGTGCGGCTCCTGGCTCCTTGCATGCCCAGCAAGATTATCGCCCTGGGTCTCAATTACCTGGATCACGCCGCGGAGTTCGGCCGGGCCGTGCCCGACGAGCCGCTGATCTTCATGAAGCCTTCCACCTCCGTCATCGGTCCGGAGGACGACATCATCTATCCCCGCATGGCCCGCCGGGTGGACTACGAGGCGGAACTGGCGGTGGTCATCGGGCGGGTCTGCCGCCACGTGCGGCAGGAGGCCTTCCGGGACTGCATCCTGGGGTACGCGGCCATCAACGACGTCACCGCCCGGGACCTGCAAAAAAAGGACGGCCAGTTCACCCGTTCCAAGAGCTTTGATACCTTCGCTCCCCTGGGCCCCTGGATCGAAACGGAGATCCCGGACCCGGACAACCTCACGGTGGAAGCGTATCTAAACGGGGAGCGGCAGCAGCATTCCAGCACCGCCAACATGGTCTTCCCGGTGGCGGCCCTGGTGGCCTTCATCTCCAGAATCATGACCCTGCTGCCCGGCGATGTCATCGCCACCGGCACCCCTTCGGGCATCGGCCCCATGCGGGAAGGCGACGTGGTGGAAGTCCGGGTGCAGGGCATCGGCAGTCTGCGAAATCGAGTGGTGGCAGAAAGGGTGATTGAATGAAGCAGTTTTTCGAGCCGGCCAGTCGTTTGAGTCTGATTCCGCCTTACCTCTTTAAAGAGATCGACGACAAGAAAGCCGAGGTGCGGGCCCGGGGAGTGGACATCATCGACCTGGGGGTGGGGGACCCCGATCTGCCCACGCCGCGGTTTATCGTGGAAAAGATGCTGGAGGTGGTGCAGGACCCCAGCACCCACCGCTACCCGGCCTACTCCGGCATGAAGGGCTTCCGGCAGGCCGTGGCCTG
The DNA here is from genome assembly GCA_036396255.1 of Desulfobaccales bacterium. GTDB lineage: Bacteria > Desulfobacterota > Desulfobaccia > Desulfobaccales > 0-14-0-80-60-11 > DASWLF01. The sequence continues at coordinate 1,492 of DASWLF010000177.1, read as the reverse complement.
CTGGTATCAGAAGCGCTTCGGGGTGGAACTGGACCCGGAGACCGAGGTTCTGACCCTCATCGGCTCCAAGGAGGGCATCGCCCATCTGCCCCTGGGGATCAACGATCCCGAGGATATCAACCTGATGACCAGCCCTGGTTATCCGGTCTACCAGATGGGCAGTCTCTTTGCCGGGGCCCACAGCCATTTTGTCCCTTTGCTCCGGGAGAACCGCTTTTTGCCGGATTTACACGACATTGACCCCCTGACGGCCCGGGATTCAAAAGCCTTCTTTTTCAACTACCCCAACAATCCCACGGCGGCGGTGGCGGGAAAGGACTTTTTTGCCCGGATGGTGGACTTTTGCCGGGAATACCACATCGTGGCCGTCCACGACGCGGCTTACACCGAGCTGGCCTACGACGGCTTTCAGCCCCCCAGCTTCCTGGAAGTGCCCGGGGCCAGGGAAGTGGGGATAGAATTCCATTCGCTGTCCAAAACCTACAACATGACGGGCTGGCGCCTGGGAATGGCGGTGGGGAACCGGGAGGTCCTGGCGGCCTTGGGGAAGATCAAGAGCAACATCGACTCCGGGGCTTTCGACGCCATCCAGATCGCCGGCATCGCGGCCCTGGACTCCGACCAGAGCTGCGTTAAGGAGAACTGCGCCATCCTGCAGGAACGCCGGGACCTGCTGGTGGGGGGCCTGCAAAAGTTGGGCTACGACGTGGAGTTTCCCAAGGCCACCTTTTACGTGTGGCTCTCGGTGCCGCCGGGCTTGACTTCCATGGGCTTCACCACGCACCTGCTGGAGCAGGCCGGCATCGTCACCATCCCCGGCATGGGCCTGGGGGCCTCCGGCGAGGGTTACGTGCGCCTGGCCCTGACGGTGGGGAAAGAGCGCCTGAGAATGGCCCTGGCGCGGCTGGGAAAATTAGGATGAGAATTTTGAGGGGAGGGCCGGGGGACCACAAGTCCCCCACCCTCCCCTCAAACTCCCCTCCCAACCCCCTGTTAGGCACCGGGGAAGGCGGGGCCGGCGGCCCCGACTTCCCCGGTTGTAATTTGCGAACCACTATTGATAAAAGTAGGAGGCGCTTTCCCCATCAGAAAATATGCACGGCGCTGCGCCCCAAGATTTTAAGAGATTTTTGGTTGCCAGATGAGCAATGAGCCCACCGGCAAGAACTGGCTGGAGCGCCACCCCAAAAAGGTCTTATTTTTATTGATCTTTCTGGTGGTGGGCAGCCTGGCTTTTCTGACCGAAAAGATTCTGGCCCTAAAGGCCGGGGGCCTCAGGCACCCCGGCGCTGCCAAGAGATACATCAAGCTGCGGGAATTCGAGCCCCTTTACGCCGACATCCTGACCCCGGGCCAGGAAGCCCTGCGGATTTCCGACAGCCTGGTATCAAAGGGGTACGTGCTCCGCATCGATGAGAACGGCTTCATCATGCCCTCCAGGGTGCATGACGCCCCGGATCTGAGCCTGGCTTTTCTGGGCGGCTCCACCACT
>DASWLF010000176.1:0-4570 GCA_036396255.1 Desulfobaccales bacterium | reverse complement strand
CCAGGGTGCGCCGTACGCACCCTAAAAAGCACAGGCGGGACGCCGGTGCCACCAAGAGAATTTTAGAGCGGAGTGGTCAGTTTTTTTAAGCTGAAAGCCGATAGCTGATGGCTGACAGCTTTGATGGGGTTAACTTGCGCGGGCGGTTGGCTATCAAGGTGGATGTAGACACCCTGGAGGGTTTCCGGCAGGGGGTTCCCGCGCTTCTGGACATCCTGGCAGACCAGGGGGTCCAGGCCAGTTTCTTCCTGGCCCTGGGGCCGGACAACTCCGGCCGAGCCCTGCTGCGGGTCTTCCGGCAGGAAGGTTTCCTGGAGAAGATGTGGCGCACCCGGGCCCCGGCCCTTTACGGGTTCAGGACCATGTGCTACGGCACGGTGCTGCCGGCGCCCCTCATCGGGGCCGCGGCCCCGGAGCTGCCGCGCCGCATTGCCGCGGCGGGCCACGAAGTGGGCCTCCACGGCTATGACCACGTGCGCTGGCACGACCACCTGCTGCGGCTGCCGGCCGCGGCAGTGGCCCGGGAGGTCGGGTTGGCCCAGGAGCTGTTCAGTTCTCTCTTGGGCCGGCGAGCCGTCTCCTTTGCGGCTCCGGGCTGGCAGTGCAGCGAGCCGAGCCGCGCCGTGCTGGCGGCCCAGGGGTTTCTCTATGCCAGCGACACCCGGGGAGCGACCCCGTACTGGCCCCGGTTCGCCAACTCCGTCTCCCGGCTGCTGGAGATTCCCACCACTCTTCCCACCCTGGACGAGCTGCTGGGTTTTAACGGCTGCCGGCCGCAGGATTTCACCGAGTTGATCCTAACTCGCCTACAAAGCGGGCCCCCCCAGGTTCTCACCATCCATGCCGAAGTGGAGGGAGGACCTTACCGCCAGGAATTTGCCCGGCTGCTTAAACGCTGCCGGCGACAGGGGGTGGACTTCTTCCGCCTGGAGGACTGGGCCCGGGAATTGCTGCGAGATGAGGCCGGGATTCCGGTGGCCCAGGTTAGTTCCCGGCGCCTGCCCGGGCGGGCCGGCAGAGTCTCCTGCCAGGAAACTCCGGAGAGGAAGCCCGTATGATCGCGGCCATCATCGCCGCCGCCGGCATCGGCAAACGCATGGGGCGCCAGATCCCCAAGCCTTATCTTCTCCTGGCGGGTAAACCCATCCTGGCCCATACCCTGGAAATCTTCGAGAAGGCCAGGGAGGTGGACGAGGTCACCCTGGTGGTCCATCCCCAGGAACTGGACTATTGCCAGGACAAGGTCCTGTCCCGCTTCACCTTTAAAAAGGTGCTGCGCCTGGTCCCCGGCGGCAAGGAACGGCAGGACAGCGTCTATCACGCCCTCAAGGTTTTGCAGAACGAGGACGACCTGGAAGTGATCCTGGTGCACGACGGGGTGCGCCCTTTTATCACCTTCGACCAGATTCGCCGGGTCATTGAAGGGGCGCGGCACCATGGCGGGGCCGTTTTGGGGCTGCCGGCCCAGGACACCTTGAAAAGGGTGGACCCCCAGGGGCTGGTCCACCAAACCCTGGAACGCCGGGACATCTGGCAGATCCAGACCCCCCAGGCTTTTCAGGCCCAACTGCTGTGGCGGGCCTTTGTGGAAGCCTACAGCCGCAACTTCTACGGCACGGACGAAGCCGCCCTGGTGGAGGAACTGCAGCACCCGGTGGTGGTCGTCCCGGGGTCCCCGTTAAATCTCAAAATCACTACCCCGGAGGACCTGCAAATGGCTGAAGCCATCTTTCCCTTGATGCGGAGGAAGAAGCGTGCGAGTCGGTCTGGGGTATGACGCCCACCGATTGGTGGAGGGGCGCCCGCTGATCCTGGGGGGCGTGACCATCCCCTACCACCTGGGCCTCCTGGGGCATTCCGACGCCGACGTCCTGACCCACGCCATCGGGGACGCCCTGCTGGGGTCGGTGGGGGCCGGCGACCTGGGCAGCCATTTCCCGGATAAGGACCCGGCCTATAAAGACATTTCCAGCCTCATTTTACTGGAACGGATCATGGCCATGGTGCGGGACCGGGGTTTTGCCCCGGTGAACGTGGACGCCACCGTGGTGGCTGAGAAACCCCGCCTGGCCCCCCACCTCCCGGAAATGCGGGCCAGGCTGGCGCCCATCCTGGGCCTGGCGCCGGAAGACGTGAACCTCAAGGCCACCACCACGGAGCACATGGGCTTCGCCGGCCGGGGGGAGGGCATCGCGGCCTATGCCGTGGTGCTGGTGGCTAAAGCCTGAACCACTCTTATAGGGCGTGCCATGCACGCCGATTTATGGCGGCCAGGGGCCGCCCTATAATTGGTCTTAATTGCAAGGTTGCGGTTATGAATCACTTTCAGTCAGTATTGCTTCCATCACGTGATGAGTGTTTCCGGTTGATGGAAATTCACAGTATGCTGCCCCACATCCGGGAGCACAGCTTCCGGGTGCTGGAGGTGGCCGCCTGTTTGGGCCGGGCCCTGGAGGAGGTGGGCTTTCAGCTCCACCTCCCCCTCATCGAAGCCGGGGCCCTGCTGCACGACCTGGGGAAAACCCCGTGTCTGGGCACCGCCAACAACCACGCCCAGTGGGGGGCGGAAATTCTGCGCCGCCTGGGCTACCCCGAAGTGGCCCGGGTGGTGGCCGAGCACGTCCACCTGGAAGAAAACCACGGCGACCCCCGCCCCCTGCGGGAGGCGGAGGTGGTGAACTACGCCGACAAGCGGGTGCTGCACACCCGGGTGGTGCCGCTCACAGTTCGGTTCGCCGATATTATGGAGCGTTACGGCCGCACCCCCGAAGCCCGGGGCCGCATCGCCGCCACCGCGGCCAGGACCCGGGCCCTGGAGGAGAAGCTCTTCGCGCCCTTGCGCCTCAGTCCCCTGGATCTTCTGCCTGCCGACGACCATGGATTGCAGCTCAGTAACGTGGGGATGAAAAACCGGTGACCTCGGGGGGGCTAGTACTTTATTGGCGAAGTTCGCTCCTTATTTGATACCTATTTTTATTCCCCCCTTTTCCAAAGGGGGGTTAGGGGGGATTTTATAACCAATTGAAATCCCCCTAAATCCCCCTTTTTCAAAGGGGGACTTTATGCATACCTGGTCTTTGAGAAGGCTCGCAATTATTTACGCTGATTTACGCAACCAAGTACTAGAAAATATAAAATGGTGGGCAGTCCCCGCCCTAGATTTTTGCCAACCCTGGTATTTGCTGAAAGCTGAAGGCTGAGCGCTGACAGCTATTTTTTAGCCTGGAGGGAAACATGGGAAAGATGCGGCTGGCCCTCATCGCCGGGGGCAAATCCTCGGAACGGGAGGTCTCGCTAAAAAGCGGCAGCCAGGTTTATCAGGCCCTGGATAAGGACAAGTACGACATCCGCCGCTACGACCCCCTCACCGACCTGGAGCGGCTGGTGCGGGAGGCCCCGCAGTTGGAGGTGGCCCTGATCATCATGCACGGCCGGGGCGGCGAAGACGGCACCGTCCAGGGCTTGCTGGAGCTCCTGGGAGTCCCCTACCAGGGCTCCGGCGTCCTGGCTTCGGCCGTGGCCATGAACAAGGAACTGAGCAAAGCCCTCTATCAAATGGCCGGGCTTCAGGTCCCCCGGGCCCTGGCCTTTTCCAGGGAGAAAGCCCCCAGCCCCCAGGAAATTGAAGCAAAACTGGGGCTGCCCGCGGTCATCAAACCGGCCACCGAAGGCTCCAGCATCGGCGTTACCATGGCCCGGACCCTCACGGAACTGGAGGCGGGCCTGGCCGCGGCCTATGAATACGACCACCGGGTGCTGGTGGAGGAATTTATCCAGGGTACGGAGATTACCGGCGCGGTCCTGGGCAATTCGGCTCTCAAGGCTCTCCCCCTGGTGGAAATCATCCCCTCCAGCAATTACATCTTTTTCGACTACGAAGCCAAGTACCAGCCCGGCGCCACCAACGAGATCTGCCCGGCCCGCCTGGACCCGGAGCTCACCAGCCGGGCCCAGCATTGCGCCTTGACGGCGCACGCCGCCCTGGGCTGCCGGGGCTATTCCCGCACCGACATGATGGTGAAAGACGGAACCATCTACGTGCTGGAAACCAACACCATCCCCGGCATGACCGCCACCAGCCTTTTTCCCCAGGCGGCCAAGGCCGCGGGGCTGGAATTCCCGGAGTTGCTGGATACCCTGATCCAACTGGCGCTGGAGAATGATTGATTGGATTGTTGGGGGGAGGGCCAGGGAGTTTTTCGTAAGTTTAAGGGCCTTCTGCCCTGATGCAATTTTCTGTAGGGGCGCACCTGCGTGTGCGCCCTCCTTTAGGGCGGACACATGGGTCCGCCCCTACGTGGAATAATTATCCCTCCGATAGCAACTGATTCGTCGTCCCATAATAGCCAATGGATCAAAAATCCTCAAATCCTTGGGCGCCTCTTAACCACCTGCTTTCAAAAGGGATTGACCGGGGTGTCTACACCGGGGCCGTGGCCCTGGTGGGGCTGAAGGGCGAATGCCTCTGGCAGGAGGCCGTGGGCCGGGTCTCCGTGGACCCGCAGGCGGAGGCCGTCACCCCGGAGACGGTCTTCGACCTGGCCTCCCTGACCAAACCCCTGGCCACCGC
>DASWLF010000175.1:0-4043 GCA_036396255.1 Desulfobaccales bacterium | reverse complement strand
TCAGGAAGCGTCCAGGAAATGGTGGAGCTCCACGGCGTCCTGGAGGACGCGGTCAAAGTGGCGGACAATGTGGCCCATTTTCTCGAAGACAAGGAGAGAATTCAGCGGTTCGATGAGGCCATTAATAATCTCAGCAGCGCGGACAACAAGCTCATAGCCGATTTTCTCAAAGCCAAATTGATCTCGCCCGATATCTGAGAGCGCGGCCACGGCCATAGATTATTTCCGGCTAATGGGAGCGTATAGGTCACGCATTGCCCGCCTTAACTTTATGCAGGGATCAGAATGAAATGCAAAGAGATCATTTTCAGCCTGCATGCCGTCCAGCGCATGTTCGAACGGGGCATCCACACTGCCGACATTAAAGCTGTTATCGAATCAGGGGAAATTATTGGAAATTACCTGGACGATCTACCTTTTTCAAGTTATTTAATCCTGGGTTGGGTCAAAGAACGACCTTTACACTTGGTAATAGCCATAGATGCCGAGCAGCAAAAATGTTATGTAATTACAGGGTATATTCCCGATGCGTCGAATTGGGATCCAGACTTTAAGACCAAGAGGTCGCCATGAAATGCGTCATCTGTAAGGAAGGCCAGACCGCCCCGGGCCAGGCTACCGTAACTTTGCAGCGTGGGGAGACCACCATCATTTTCAAAAATGTGCCCGCGGAAATTTGTCAAAACTGCGGCGAATATTATCTTTCTGAGATCATCACCGAAAAATTACTGACACGATCCGAGGCGGCCGTGCAAAGTGGGGCTGAACTGGAAATTCTACGTTTTGCCGCATAAAGATAGATCGTGAAAAACGTCGGCATCTACTACCACCCGTCCTTCAGCCGCAAAAGCTACATGACCATCGGCAACCGGCTGCGGGACTTCCCCGAGGCCCTGGAGGACCTGCTTAAAAAACCCAACGTGCGGCTCTTTGAGGCGCCCCGGGCCGCAGAAGACCTCATCCTCAAGGTGCACGACCGGGAGATGCTGCGGATGGTGGCCCTGGACGGCTTCTGTTCCACGGCGTACGAGTCCGTGGGCTCGGTGGTGGCCGGCATGGAGGCCCTGGCCCGGGGTGAGATCGACCGGGCCTTCTGCTTCATCGGGGCCGGCGGCCACCACGCCGGCTACCGCCAGTTCTGGGGCGCCTGCTGTTTCAACGACGTGGTCATCGCCCTGACCCACGTCCGGGAAATCAGCCCCTGGCGGCGCTTCGCCATCGTGGACACCGACGCCCACCACGGCGACGGCACCGACCAGCTGGTGCGCGACGATGCCGAGGTGTTCCAGCTCTGTTTCTGCGGGGTCAATGTCAGTTCGGAGGACGGCGCCAAGGTCCACGTCAATGTCCACCGCATGAACTGGCATGAGGACCCCAACACTCAATACCTGGAGCAGGTGCGCCGTCACCTGCCCCTGATTCCGCCTTTCAAGCCGGACCTGCTTATCTGGTACTACGGCTTCGATACCCACATGGAAGACTATGGCTCCCTGGGGCTCACCGAAGAGGCCTACTTCGAGATCTGCGATCTGATGATCGCGGCGTCCGCCGAGATGGGCGTCCCCCTGCAGGTGGTGCTGGGAGGCGGCTCCCTGCCGCATCTCGCCGCGGCCACCATCCCGGAGATCATCCGCCGCCTGGCGGAAAATTAACCGCATTGGTTGATTTTTAAGGGAGGGCCGGGGGTTTAAAAATAGGGAGAAAAGGTGAAAAGGCGAAAAGGGTAAAGGGGAAACTGTTTAGGATCTTGCAAAATTCAGTTTCAAAGGCAATTTTCAACAGGCCGTCCTGAAATTGTCTTGTGTAGGACACCCGCCCTCGGGTGTCCAATACCGGCACCTGCCGCACGGCAGGTGCCGGTGCACAGGCGAGACGCCTGTGCCACTATCATTTTCATGACTTGGGTGGCACAGGCTTTCCAGCCTGTGCCGGCGCGTATTCTCGCCTGCGGCTATATTTTGCAAGAGCTTCTTTTAATTGCCTTTTTCTCTAACTTTTCCACTTTTCCCTCTTCCCCTTTTTTCCCCCAATTAAGTCCCCTACCCGCCCCTCAGCTCCGCCCGGCCTGCCAAAATGGCAAGAAGCATAAGTTGAAGGCGTTGCCGGAACCCTCTTTTTTTATTATAATAAAATGGTTAACTCTATAATAAACCCGGCGCTCTTGGCGCCAACCAGAAACATATGTTTACCCAACGGTTAGCAAGCATCGACAAGCGTTACCAGGAACTGGAGGGCCTGCTGGGCGACCCCGAGGTCATCAAGGCCCAGGACCGGTACACCAAATATCGCCGGGAGCACGCCGAGCTGGCGCCTCTGGTGCAGGCCTTCCGGCGCTACCAGCACCTCCAGCAGGAACTGGCGGACAACCAGCGCCTGCTGCAAGAGGAGGCGGACGAGGAGTTCAAGGCCCTGGCCCGGGAGGAGATCCAGGCCCTCAAGGAGGAATCGGACCGGCTGGAGGAGGAGCTGCGCTTCCTGCTCCTGCCCCAGGACCCCAACGACGAAAAGGACGTGCTCCTGGAGATCAGGGCCGGCACCGGCGGCGAGGAAGCGGGGCTCTTTGCCGCGGACCTCTTCCGGATGTACAGCCGCCTGGCCGAGCGCCGGGGCTGGAAGCTGGAGGTCCTGAGCCACTCCACCACCGGCATGGGCGGTCTCAAGGAAGTCATCGCCGGCATCTCCGGCGCCCGGGTGTACAGCCAGTTGAAATATGAAAGCGGGGTCCACCGGGTGCAACGGGTGCCGGTGACGGAATCCCAGGGCCGCATCCACACCTCCGCGGTGACGGTGGCGGTCTTGCCCGAGGCCGAAGAACTGGACGTGCAGATCACCCCGGACGAATTGCGCATCGACGTCTTCCGGTCCTCCGGCCCCGGGGGCCAGAGCGTCAACACCACCGACTCCGCGGTGCGGATCACCCACCTGCCCACCGGGCTGGTGGTCTCCTGCCAGGACGAAAAATCCCAGCACAAGAACAAGGCCAAGGCCCTGAAGGTGCTGCGGTCCCGGCTGCTGGACCTCAGGCAGCGCCAGCAGCAGGCGCAAATCGCCCAGGAGCGCAAGAGCCAGGTGGGAACCGGCGACCGCAGCGAACGCATCCGCACCTACAATTTCCCCCAATCCCGGGTCACCGACCACCGCATCGGCCTCACCCTCCACAAGCTGGACGCCATTTTGGACGGGGACCTGGAGGAATTCTTGCAGGCCCTCACCTCCCACCAGCGCGCCGCCGCCCTGGCCCAGACCTGAATGAAGTCAGCCCCCCAAGAAACCTGGACCATCGTGGAAATGCTGCGGTGGACCACCGGCTACTTCCGGGCCAAAGGGGTATCGGAGCCCCGGGCCTCCGCCGAGGTGCTGTTGGCGCACGTGCTCCAAATGGGTCGCCTGGAACTTTATCTGCGCTATGACCAGCCCCTGACGCCGGAGGAACTGGCCCGCTTCAAGGCCCGCATGCTGCGCCGCCGGGACGGAGAGCCGGTGGCCTATCTCACCGGCCGGAAAGAATTCTGGTCCCTAAACTTCCGGGTGACCCCCGCGGTGCTCATTCCCCGCCCCGAAACCGAGGTCCTGGTGGCGGCCGCCCTGAAGGCCGCCCGGGAATTTCTTGGGGGAGAGGGCCAGGGGCCGCCCACAGGCGAGACGGGCGTGCCACTGGCCCCTGCCCCCTCCCCCACCCCTTATGTTGAGGATATTGCAGGTGCGGGTTTGAAACCCGCCCCTACGCCGGAGGCAGAGCCATCACTGGAAGAGGGGGAGCAGAAGCAAAGCCCCCATTTTTTTCTAAGCGAACCGAAAACCGAAAACCGAAAACCGAAAATCGGTCCTCTCTGGGGTTTAGAGGTAGGCGTGGGTTCCGGCGCGGTAGTGGTGTCGCTGGCTAAGGAACTGCCCGAGATGCGCTGGCTGGCTTTGGACCTGTCCGCCGCCGCCCTGGCCGTAGCCCGGGACAATGCCCGGCGCCACGGGGTGGCGGAGCGCATCGAGTTTCTCCGGGCCGACCTGCTCACCCCGTTCAAACCAGGACCACTTTTTAACCTGGT
>DASWLF010000174.1:0-6242 GCA_036396255.1 Desulfobaccales bacterium | reverse complement strand
GTCTTCCGGTTGGGAGGGGGCTCCCTGGGACCAGGCGGCCCGTTCGGCTTCCGCCCGCTTGCCGATGCCGGTGGCGATGACCGTCACCCGGATTTCTTCCACCAGGCTTTCGTCCCAAACCAGGCCCCACTTGATGATGGCCTCTTCGTGGGCCTCTTCCTGGACGATGCCGCAGATTTCCCGCAGTTCCTCCATGGAGATGTCCGGAGCGGAGGTGATATTGATCAGGATGCCTCGGGCTCCCCGGATGGAGATGTCTTCCAGCAGGGGGCTGGAGATGGCCTTGTGGGCCGCATCGGCGGCCCGGTTGCCGCCGTTGGCGATGCCGGTGCCCATGAGAGCCATGCCGCGCTCCTTCATGACGGTGCGCACGTCGGCGAAATCCACGTTGATGAACCCGGGCACCATGATGAGGTCGGAGACGCCCCTGACCGCAAAGCCCAGGACTTCGTTGGCCATGCCGAAGACGTCCTTGATGCGGGAGTTCTTGGAGCTCAGAGAAAAGAGGCGATCGTTGGGGATGGTGATGATGGTGTCCACCACCCGGCGGAGTTCCTCGATGCCGTTATCCGCCAGGCGCCGCTTCATTTTGCCTTCGAATTCGAAAGGTTTGCTCACCACGGCCACGGTGAGGGCCCCCAGCTCCCGGCTCAGTTCGGCCACCACCGGGGCGCCGCCGGTGCCGGTGCCGCCGCCCATGCCGGCGGCGATGAACACCATGTCGGCCCCCTGGAGCACCTGTTTGAGGCGTTCGCCTTCTTCCATGGTGGCGTTGCGTCCCACTTCGGGGTCGCCGCCGGCCCCCAGGCCCCGGGTGACGTTGGGTCCCAGCTGGATCTTGACCGGCGCCTGGCTGCGCTCCAGGGACTGGGCGTCGGTGTTGGCCGCGATGAAGTCCACCCCCACCATCTGGGAGGTGATCATGTCATTGACCGCATTGCCGCCGGCCCCGCCGATTCCTAAGACCTTGATCTTTGCCGACAATTCGTTGGGGACCAATTGAATCTTCATCCTTTAAACCCCCTCGGGATTCATCTTAGCATTTTTCAATGACTCATACCACTTCCCGGAACCATTTTTTGACCCGGGTCCAGAGGCCGCCACCGGCGGGACGCCCGGGCCAGCGTTGCCCGGCGGGCCAACGCTCCGGCCCCCGCTTGGCCTTCCGTTGGGACCGGAAGCCGTAGAGCACCAAGCCTACCCCGGTGGCGTAAGAGGGGTCATGGATCACGTCGATGAGGCCGCTGACCCCCATGGGATACCCGATGCGGGTGTGCATCTGGAAGACCTCGCTGGCCAGTTCCGGGAGGCCGTCCACCAGGGAGGTGCCCCCCACCAGCACCGCGCCGGAGTGCAGGGGATGGGCAAACCGGGCCCGCTGCACCTCTTTGCCCAGGATACTGATGATTTCCGCCACCCGCAGGTGAATGATCTCGGCCAGGCGGTTCCGGGCAATTTGCTGGGTTTCGCGGCCGGTGAGGCCCGGCACCTCCAGGATTTCTTGAGGGTCCGCCAGGGCATTGAGACAGGAGCCGTAGTGTTTCTTCAAGTCTTCGGCGTGGTTGAGCGAGGTGGGGAGCCCCACCGCAATGTCGTTGGTCAGGTTGTTGCCGCCCACGGGCAGCACGAAGTTGTGACGCAAGGCGTTTTCGGCAAAGATGGCCAGGTCGGTGGTGCCGCCGCCGAAATCGATGAGGGCCACCCCCAGTTCCTTTTCTTCGTCGGTGAGCACCGCCTCCCCCGCCGCCAGGGTCTGCAGAGCGATGCCGCTGACTTCCAAGCCGGCCCGGTTGGCGCATTTCATAAGATTATTGAGGGAGGTGATGGCGCTGGTGACGATGTGGACCTTGCACTCCAGGCGCACCCCGTGGATCCCCACCGGGTCCTTGATGCCGTCCTGGCCGTCTATCAGAAAATCCTGCACCAGGGTGTGAATCACTTCCCGGTCGGAAGGGATGGCCACGGTGCGGGCCGTGTCGATGACCCGGTCCATGTCCGCCGGGGTCACCTCCCGGTCCTTGATGGCGATGATCCCCTGGCTGTTGATCACCTTGGTCTGGCCGCCGCCCACCCCGGCGTAAACGGAGCGAATTTCGCAGCCGGCCATGGTTTCCGCTTCTTCCACCGCCCGGCGGATGGCCCGGACGGTGTTTTCAATGTTGACCACCACCCCTTTGCGCAGGCCCCCGGCCGTGGGCGCCTGGCCCAGGCCCACGATGTCCACCTGGTTGTCCCGCACTTCCCCCACCACGGCGCAGATCTTGGTGGTGCCGATGTCCAAACCGACGATCAGGTCTTGAGGCACTTTTCCATCCTGTCACTTCTCTTCCATGCCCTTGAGGGTGACCAGCACCCGTTGGGGATAGTCGAGATTGATGCGCCCGATTCTGGCCGCGTACCCCTTCTGGGCCAACGCCGGCCAGATCTGAGCGAATTTGTGCAATTTTTGCGAATAATCATTAAAGCCGAGATCCAGGGCGCCGCCCAGCCCATTGGCATAGATGGAGAAACCCCGCTCCAAATCCGCATGGATCTCGGAAATATTTTCCAGGTTAAGGGGCGGCGAGGCACCTTTGAGCACCTCCAGCAGTTGAAAGGCCTGGGCCAGGATCTCCGGCATGCCGCCTTCGGAAAAGTGGAAATGCGCCGGCGCCAACCCGGTGATTACCGGAAAATTATGGGGATCCCCGGGAGACATGGGCTTATACAGATTCCCCTGGCGACCCACGTAATAGAGTTCCTCTCCCAACTGCACCAGGGCCACCGGCTCCCGTTCCTGGATCTTGAGATGCAGCCGCGACGGCCATTTCCTGGTGAGCTCCGCCCGGGCAATCCAGGGATGGGCCAGCAAGGTTCGCTCCACCTGCCCGGGGCGGACCGCCAGGAGGTTGGTATCGGGGCTGAGTTTGGCCAGGTGGAGCACCACCTCGGGAGTGAGCCGGTGCGTTCCCTCAATTTCAATGTTCCTGATATCTTTAATGCAAAATAACGAACAGGTCAAGAGTTGATGATAGAAGAAGACCAGGCCCAGGCAGAGGCCCGCCAGTCCCAGGAATCCCAGGGAGACCAGGACCAGGCGCAGCCAGGGTTTTTTACCGCCGCCGAAGCGTTTCCGGCGGTAGATGTTCTTGGGTTGGCCCCGGGAGAAGAAGCGGGCCTTTTTGACAGGGCGTTGGGGCACCAGGCGAGTGTTCCGCGGCACTGTCTTTTTTTTCATGCTTCAGCCACTCCCGCCGCCCGGCCGTCGTCCAGCCGGGCCAGCAACTCTTCCCCGGTTTTCCAGATGTCTCCGGCCCCCAGGGTCAGGACCAGGTCCCCGCCTTTGAGGTGATTTAAGATATGATCGGCCACCGCCGCATTTTCTTCCACGAAAAAGACAGCCGGGTGGCCGCTCTGGCGGATGCCGTCGTAAACCGCCCGCCCGCTCAAACCGTCCAGGGGCGGCTCCCCAGCCGCGTAGATTTCGGTGACGAACACCAGGCCGGCCCGGGCGAAGACCGGGAAGAAGTCGGCCAACAGGGCCCGGGTGCGGCTGAAGCGGTGGGGCTGGAAGGCCACCACCAACCGGCGCTCCGGAAAGGCCTGGGCCAGCCCCGTCAGGGTGGTGTCGATTTCCGTGGGGTGGTGCCCGTAGTCGTCCAGCACCAGGATCCCCCGGGCTTCGCCCTTCACCTGGCAGCGCCGGTGAATCTGGCCCAGATTGGCCAGCCCCTGGCGCCAGGCCGAAAAATCCAGCCCCAGGCTGTGGGCCACGGCGCAGGCGGCCATGGCGTTGAGCACATAGTGGGGCCCGGCCAGGGGGAGAGCCAGACGGCCCAGTTCCCGCCCCCGGTAAAACAGGCGGAAGCTGGACCCCAACCCCAGAGATTCCACCTCCGTGGCCCAAAAGTCCGCGGCCCCGGCCCGGAAGCTGTAGGTCAGCACCTCGTGGGGCTGGCTGGCGAGCAGCGGCGCCAGGTGCGGGTCGTCGGCCCAACCCACCACCCGGGCCCCCTGGGGCAGCTCCCACAGGTATTGGGCAAAGGTTTCCTTAATATGGTCCAGGTCCCGGTAAAAGTCCAGGTGCTCCCGGTCCAGGTTGGTGATCACGGTGATTTGCGGCTTGAGGTAAGTAAAAGAGGCGTCGCTCTCGTCGGCTTCGGCCACGAAATGGGGTCCCCGGCCCAGGACCGCGTTGGAGCCCAGGCTGTCCCACTTGGCCCCCACCACCACGGTGGGGTCGAGATTGGCGGCCCGGAGGATGGCCGCGGCCATGGCGGTGGTGGAAGTCTTGCCGTGGGCCCCGGTGACCGCGATCTGGAAATGGCCATGCATGAGGCGGGCCAGCAGCTCGCCCCGGCGCAGCACCAGGAGGCCTTTGGAACGGGCCGCGGCCAGCTCCGGGTTGTCCTCTTTCACCGCGGTGGAGTGGACCACAATTTCAGCGTCGCCCAGGTGCTCCGGGGCGTGGCCCTCATGGAAGCGGACCCCCAGGTCCTGCAGGCGCCGGGTCAGGGGGTTGGCCGCCAGGTCCGAGCCGCTGACCGCGTGCCCCTGGCGCACCAGGAGCTCCGCCAGGCCGCTCATGCCGATGCCCCCGATGCCGATGAAGTGGTAGGTGGTGATAATAGTCATATTAAGGAATAATGGCGGGCCGTGCCCACCCTACATTACTTCCACCAGTTAATCGTCTCATGCCTGAAACGAAAGTACTTTATCTCCGGATCTTTTTCATAATGATCAAGCCACGTCCTGTTCATTTTCCAACCCGCGGCCGTTTCCCGACGTGGGAACAAAAATAAAAAATGAGCCATAGACGTTATAAAGGCATGGATTTCGGTGCCTTCATCGACCACCACTGCGAGGTAGGGAACACAGGCAAAGGCACGACATGCCTCTTCGATCTTTTCGAAATGATCGTTTGATATATGAACATATTGGCCTTCCTTCCCGGTACTCCTTGATCTTGACTTCACTGATATACCCATAAGTTCTTGGGTCAGAGGGTTCCGTGCTATTATGTCGACACCGACATGGTCTACCAAAGCACACTCGAAGCCATACTTGGAAAGCCAATATAGAATAAGGCCTTCGGCGAAGTTACCGGTGATTTTGGAGTGCCGCGAACTCTTCTCAACCTTCATCATTATTTTATCTTTTTGCCGATAATCATTATTAATTTTAGTCATGTAGGGCGGGCACTGCCCGCCATCATTTTATTCGCCGAACTCATCGTCCGAATTGAATGAAACCCCTTCACCCCAATTTATCGGATACAATCCTTCCTGCACATAGCGGTGAAAGGTGGAGGAAGGCCAGTAATGTAGTAATGTAGGGTGCGCACTGCGCACCATCCTATTCTCCAAAGCTATATTCCGGGCTAAATAAGATTCCCTCACCCCAATTGGACGGGTAAAATCCCTGACGAACAAAGCGATGGAAGCTGGAAAGAGGCCAATCCTTTACCTCTCGGACTAAGCCATGCTTCACCGGGTTGTAATGGATGTAATCTATATGTTTGTGAAAATCCTTATCGTCTCTGATGGTGTGCTCCCAAAAACGTCTTTGCCAGATGGTTGTTTCCCGGCGTTTATTCCTGGAAGGGCTAACCGATTGTTCCTTATGGAGTAATGTTTTGGTCTCCTTAGAAAACCTTGCTTTTATCAGGCCCCAGCGCTTGGAATAATCTGTATCCCCCTCCGGTAAAGTCCAAATAATATGCAGATGCTCGGGCAGTAGGACCCAGGCTTCTATGAAAAATGGGTGTTGCTTTTGAACTTCCGTAATTGCCTTTGCTAAAATTTGTCTGTTGGCATCAGAGGTAAAAATCTTTCTCCGCTCAAATGTCACTACGGTGAAAAAAAATGTGCCGCCACCCATCTTTGGACGCAAATAGCTTGGCATAGGCCGAGGCCTTCAATAGCTGGTGCGCAGTGCGCACCCTACAGTTTTCTTACACCACCCCCACCCCAGCCCTCCCCCATCAAGGGGGAGGGAATTTTTATCTCTGATTAAGTAAGGTTACCATTTTTTAAATATCCTACAGATTATTGAGTCTGTTTTAATTTTGCTTCAATCAGTTCCAAACACCCTTGGACGATGTCTTTGGCCGCCTGGGGCCGGGCCAGGCGGCGGCAGGCCTCCTCCATCGCCGCCAGGGCTCCCGGCGCCGCCAGGAACTGCCGTATCTTACCAGCGAATAACTCTCCGGTAAATTCTTTATTTAAAATCAGCTGCGCCGCCCCGGCCTCCATGAGGAACCG
>DASWLF010000173.1:0-5749 GCA_036396255.1 Desulfobaccales bacterium | reverse complement strand
ATCCAGCAGCAGCAGCGACCAGTTACCGGCGGGAATAAGGATCTTGATGCGCTCCAGGACCGCGGTGAGCAAAGTTTCCATGTCGTAGGCGCGCACCAGGGCCTTGGAGAACTCGATGCAGGCCAGCAAACGCTCAACCTGTCCGGTGGCGGCGGCGCCACTGCCAAAATCCTCCGAAGCCATTGGCCTTACTCCTGGGGAGATTCTATGGGCTCCTTACCAGCATTGCAAGAGGTTTGTCACCAAGGTCCGCGGTGGCCCTCCCAGGGCCCCTGCCGCAGTTTTCGCCCGGCAACTTATCCTACCGGCAAACCCGGCTGGATTCCTGAAGCCGGTTGACAGCCCGGGACGGGGATGATTAAATTATTTTTGATTCTCCACGAAAAGGAGGCAGTCGTGGCCCAAAATTTGTTGATTGCTCTGGACAGTTCAGAAGGGGCCTGGCACGCGGTGGATTATGTGGCCGAGACCTTCGGCACAACCCCGGCCGTCCAGGTTACCCTGCTTCATATCCTGTCGGGCCTGCCCCCGGCCTTCTGGGACGACGGCCACATCCTGGGCGACAAAGAACGGCAAGGCCGGCAGCGCCTGGTGGCCGACTGGCAGACGGAACAGGAGAAACGGTGGCAAGGCCTGGTGAAAAAGGCCCATGGCCGCCTCACGGCCGCCGGGTTCCACCAGGAGGCGGTGACCAATAAATTCAAGCCCAAATACTACGACGTGGCGGAAGACATCCTGACGGAAGCCGCCACCGGCGGCTACGACACCATCGTCATGGGGCGCCGGGGCCTGGGCATGGCCAAGTCGTTGCTCCTGGGCAGCGTCACCACCAAGGTGGTGCAAAACGCCAAGGGCTGCGCCGTCACCATAGTGGCATAGCGGACCCCTTCAATGGTGGATGCCCCGGCCTCCCGGTGGAGCCGAAGTTGTCAAGGCAGGCCTTAAGGCCTGCCTTTTTTGTCAGGAAGAGTTATCGGTGGATGAGTTGTTACCGAAATAGTATCATCCCCCCGTAGCCTCAGGCTTCAGCCCGCGCCTGTACCGGGGGAGAGCCCGGCCGGCCGGAGACGGCCGCCCTGCCAAGATTAAAACCTTTTGCCGGGGGGGCGCGCCTCGATGCCCGGCGTCCCCCAAGTAAATGTAGAACCGCCGCCCTCGGCGGTTCTGAAGCAGGCGGGGGCTCCGGCTCCACATTATTTCTCTTTTCCCCTACCGCTGGAACTGCATCTCGATGTAGTTGTCGTTGAGGATGCGGGCCAGGTCAAATTTCTGGGACACCTCCTCCCGGGAAATCAGGATGCCCTTGTCCGTCAGCTCCTTGGCGGCCAGTTCCGGGGGGTGGCCGGCGTACAGGCGCCTGAGGACATTGTGCATGGTGGCCGAGGAGACGTTGCCCCGGGAAGGCACCCCCCGGGGCACCTCGTTGTGGATGCGCTGGAAGAAAAAATCCACCTGGTGATTCCCCGCCTGGCTGGCAAACCGCACCACCTTTTCCCCCTCCGCCCCTTCGTTCAGGATTTCCTGGGGTACATAACGGTTGACTATCTGCTCGGTGCGGTTCTGCTGGGCCAGGTACAGAATGGAAACTACGTCGTAATGGTCCAGGGGGCGCTGCTCATTCTGCTCCACCCGGGTGGTGCCGAATTTGCGAAAGCGGTATTCCGGGGCGTTGGGGTGGCGGTTCACCAACATGTCCGCCCCCATGGTGCCCACCGAGCAGGAAAGGTTGATTTGATTCTCGTCGTCTATGGGGACCCCATAGCTCCGCAATTTGTCCAGGATCAGGCTGTGGCGGTGGCCGCAGAGGAGGCGGCGGATCAGGGCCTGCATCAGGTTGGGGCTGGCCTGGTACTTGGGGGACAGGGCCAGGGAGGAGAGCTTCTCCAGGGTCATTTCCACGTAATAGCTTTCGGTGCTCAACAGCAGGTTGATCTTTCCCTGCTGGGCGCCTCCGGGGCTGTAGCGCCGCCAGATTTCCTTCCAATCGTATTCCTTCAAGAGACCCAGGACGGTTATCAGGTCAAAAGAATCGAGGTCTCGGCCTTCCAACTCTTCCACCAGACATTTGGCTCGCATGGGGGGCCTCCCTTGGCTTTTTGACCTCAATATAAGCACGCCGGCGGGGCGGCGCAATCCCGAAGCATCTTATTTAGCCCCTTAATGACTCGGTGGACAAGAACTTTTGTCAACCGGAGTAAATAATTGCTGCCATGGATAGGGTCCCTTGTAGGGGCGGGTTTAAAACCCGCCCCTACGGGAAGAAACCTCTTTTTTGGCCCCGATTCATAGTTAGTCCAAAGGCCTTCAGCCGGAAGGCCTCTTGCCTTTTATTTAGGGATGATTACGTTTTGAGGTAACAGAAAAGCGGCCACCGTTATCATCTGTGGAAAGGAGCGGATCCATGGCTATGCAGGTTTGCTGGGTAAACGATCTGGACAAGGCCCGGGAGACGGCCAGGAAGACCAACAAGCCCATCTTGCTGGATTTCTTCAACCCCAACTGAATTGGCTGCAAACAGATGGGTGCAGTTACGTACCCTGCTCAGGAAGTGGCCAAGTTCGTGGACTTGAATTTTATCCCGGTGCAGATAGAGACCACCGCGCAGAACCAGGCGCTGATGAGCCAGTACGGGGTGACCTGGACGCCCAGCATCTTCGTGCTGGATGCGGACGGCAAGGTCCATTACAGCACCGTGGGTTTTATCCCGCCGGAAGAGTTTGTCCCCACCTTCCTGGTGGGCAAGGCCCGCTGGTATTTTGACGCCGGGCAACTGACCGAAGCCCGGGCCACCCTGGAGGAGGTACTGGACCGATGTTCCCACTCCCATGTGGCGCCGGAAGCCATCTTTTTCCTGGGGGTGGCCAAATACAAGCAGACCCATGACCCCAAGCCTTTGCGGGCGGCCTACGACGAACTGATGGCCAACTACCCCCAAAGCGAGTGGACCAAACGGGCCGACCCCTACCGGCTCATCGAAAAGTAGCGTCTAGGGGGAGCGGGCGGTTGACGGGCCTTCTGAGGCTTGCCTGGTCATGCTGAGCGCCGGGGGGCATCACCGCAGCCACCGCGGAGACGCTCCACTTCCTTCCGGCTGGGGACGGGTATGAACCGTTTTCCAGGCCGCTAAAGGCGGCGGCTGAGCCGGTCCCCTGAAACAAACCCCGGGATCGCAATCCCAGGAGGCTGAAAACCTTTTTCGGCTCCTTACCACTCATATCGTGGCACAGGAGGGGCAGCCGTGGAATGGAAAGTGGGCCGCGCCACCCTGCAGTTGGTGGAAGGGGACATCACCCGGCAAGACACCGAGGCCATCGTCAATGCCGCCAATACCACGCTGCTGGGCGGGGGCGGGGTGGATGGCGCCATCCACCGGGCCGGGGGGCCCCAGATTCTGGAGGAATGCCGTCGCCTCGGCGGCTGCCCCACCGGTGAGGCCCGCCTCACCACCGGCGGCTTGCTTCAGGCCAGATACGTCATCCACACGGTGGGGCCCGTTTATCAGGGGGGCGGCCACCGGGAGGCGGAGCTCCTGGCCTCCTGTTACCGGGAGAGCCTGAAGCTGGCCTCCGCCAAGGGGATCGCCACCGTGGCCTTCCCCTCCATCTCCACCGGCGCCTACGGCTACCCCATGGCGGCCGCGGCCCGCATCGCCCTCAAGACCACCCTGGATTACCTGGCCCAGCACCCGGAAATCCGGCTGGTGCGCTTCGTCCTGTTCGGGCACCCCGCCTACGAGGACTATGAGCAAGCCCTGAAGGACCTGACGGCAGGTGCCCGGGAGACCGGCGCTTAAGCAGGCTCGGAGGGCGTCTTTGGCGACGGCAAAAAAAAGGCCCCGCCCGCAACGGGCGGGGCCCGAATTCACGTAAGTTATCGGGCTTCGGGGGCCTCGATCCGCCCTTCCAGCTCGCCGATATAATTTTCTAGAAATTCCTCGATTAGATAGACCCGCCCCAACTTCTTGTCGCTGCGGGGGAAAACCTCCATGGGGGCCCGGTCGCCTTTCTTGGTGTAGCAGCACAGGGCCGGGATGGTTTTGCCGAAATATTCCTTGTAGTCCGAACCGCGGACTTCCCCGAAAATCGGCCGTTTATCGGAAGCCGGACCGCTGGAGGCCTTATGGTACTGCTTGAAGGGATCGGGGTTGTCAGCCAAATCAATGGCTTCGGTTTCCACCCCTTTGGACTCCAGGCTTTTCAGCAGGTTGAGCACGTTGGCGTTGTCGCATTTATATTTATCGACAGTTGTGTGTTTGGTGCTATAGTAAAATTCGATGTAATTGAGCCTCGCCATCTTTTCGCCTCCTCCTGTTCAAACAGATTTAGTTTGTGCACAGTTTCACTTTGCTATGCCCTAAATACCATCTAGCTGAAAAACATGTCAAGGATTTTTCTGGCCCCAGCCGCTGCTGTGAAAAAAAATGAACCCATGAGGCCCTGTCCTTGCCAGGGCAGGAAAAATAACAAGGGAACCACGATTCAACAATTTATAAAGTTATAAAAAAGACAAAGGGCCCACAGGCCGATTATTTTGTAAATTATTTCTCAATAGTGCAACTACTCACTTTTTGCTACCGGAGGATTGCTTTGACCAGACCGTGGTCAAACTTGCCCCACTGGCTGCCGCTGCCTGCCACCGGCTTCATCCCCGCGGTGATTCAGGAGGCGGATTCCGGCGCGGTGCTGATGCTGGTGGATTTGAACCGCGAGGCCCTGGAGCGCCTGGCGCACACCGGTCGGCTCCATTACTACCACCCCCGCCAGCGCAAGGTGGTGGCCAAAGGGGAAGCCTCGGGACATTTCCAGGAAGTGGCGGAGGTCCGCCTCAACTGCCGGGGAGACCAACTCCTGCTCAAGGTGCGCCCGGCGGGGGGCGCCTGTGAACTGGGCTACCACTCCTGCTTCTTCCGCCACCTGACCCCGGAGGGCTGGGAGACCGCGGACCCCAAAGTCTTCGACCCCGAAGAGGTCTACCCCGAGATCGCCTTTTCGCATTGAGAAATATTGGGGGGAGGGCCAGGGGTTTTCGTAAGCCGTCCCTGCCCTCCCCCCAAACCCCCCTCCCAACCCGTGTAAGCAGCCGGGGAAGGCGGGCTACGCCCGACTTCCCCGGCTATTATATTATACCCCCTTAAGGGATTGGGGGTGGGGGAAAGGGGTTCCCACAGGCGAGACGCCTGTGCCACCAAAATAAAAGCCTAGTTAAGTCGGCGCGTTAGGCGCAGACTTAACTAGGCCCATAAGGGGTTGGGGGAGGGAGTTTGAGGGAGGGGGCAGGGGCCACTTACAAAAAAGCCCCTGGCCCCCTCCCTCAAATCAATTCAACCCTAAATCTTAATCAGCCCCGCGGCGGCTTTGGCGGCCAAGACGGTGTTTTTCATGAGCATGGTGATGGTCATGGGGCCTACCCCGCCGGGCACCGGGGTGATGTATGAAGCCTTCTGGGAGACCGCGTCGAAGTCCACGTCGCCGGCCAGGATGGCCTTGCCGGTCTTTTCGCTGATGCCGATGCGGTTGACACCCACGTCGATGACGCACGCCCCCTCTTTCACCCAGTCGCCCTGAACATACTTGGGCACGCCCGCGGCCACGATGAGGATATCGGCCCGGCGGCAATGTTCAATGATCTTGTCTTTGGGGGTGCCGGTGTGGACGCAGGTGACGGTGGAGTTGGCCCCGACCCGCTTCTGGAGCATGATGGCCACCATGGGTTTGCCCACGATGTTGGAGCGGCCCACCACCACCACTTC
>DASWLF010000172.1:0-2746 GCA_036396255.1 Desulfobaccales bacterium | reverse complement strand
TGCCTTCCATGAGGGCCTCGTGCAGGGCGAGGGGCACCGACGCTGCCGAAGTATTGCCATACTTGTGAACATTTACGAACACCTTGTCCATGGGCACCTTGGCAAAGCGGGCCCCGGCGTCCAGGATGCGCCAGTTGGCCTGGTGGATGATGAGGTAGTCGATCTCTTCCCGTTCCATCCCGGCCATGGCCAGGATGCGGGGGATGGAGACCTTCACCGCGGTGACCGCGAACTTGAAGATCTCCGGCCCGTCCATCGTCAGGAAATGCCGCTTGACGTGCGTCTGCACCGGCCGGAAGGGACTGACATGCTCATCGAACTCGGTTTCGCAAACGAGCTTCATGTTCAACTGGGAGGCGACGAAAGAGGCGATGATGCGGCCCCGCGGGCTGGGCCCCACCACCACCGCCCCGGCGCCGTCGCCGAACAGGATACAGGTGCCCCGGTCGGTCCAGTCGGTGAAGCGGGAGTTGGTGTCGCTGCCGATGACCAGGGCGTACTTGCCTTCCGGGGCCACCAGGCGCTCGGCCACGTACAGGGCGTAGTTGAAGCCGCAGCAGCCCGCCTGGAGGTCGAAGCCCGCGGCCTTGCCGCCCAGCCCCAGTTCCTCCTGCACCTGAATGGCGCCCGCGGGAAAGAAATGCGGCGGGGTGTTGGTGGCCAAAATGATATAATTAAGCTGCTCCGGTGCTATGCCGGCGCCGGCCAGGGCCTGGCGGCCGGCGCTGACCGCCATGGTGACAGTATCCTCATCCGGGGCGGCGATGCGTCGTTCATGGATGCCGGTGCGCTCCACGATCCAATCCGCCGCGGTCGCCACCAGCTTTTCCAGGTCCTGGTTGGTCAGTACCGCCTCCGGCACGTAGGCGCCGGTCCCCAGGATGCCGATCGGTTGCTTGCTCAAAGTTGCCCCCAGGCTCATAAGGATATGCACAAAATTTATACCCCAGGCCGGGGGAAAAGGCAAATTTAGTTTGCCGTTCCGGGGCTGCCGGGAGGCCATGGGCTAAAGGCACGGCAGGGGCAGGCCGATAACCTGAATTAGGGCTAATTTTTTGCTTGACACCCAAGATATAGTATATTATCATGCAAATTAATACAACATATTGCTTTTTAAGGGGAATCCGGCCAGCGCCCGGATTAAGGAGGAAATAATGTCGTTGCCAGGGGAAGCCAGGGAAATCGCGGGGGAGCTCCCGTTATCCCCCAACGCCTTAGTGGTCTTGAAACGCCGCTACCTCAAAAAGGACGATAAAGGCGAGGTGGCCGAAGCCGCCCCGGACATGTTCCGCCGGGTGGCCGAAACCATCGCCCAGGTGGACCTGCAATACGACCCCCAGGCCCCGGTGGCCGCCACCACCCGCAAGTTTTACGAGATCATGTCGTCCCTCACCTTCATGCCCAACTCCCCCACCTTGATGAACGCCGGCCGGGAGCTGGGCCAGCTCTCCGCCTGCTTCGTCCTGCCGGTGGAGGACGACATCGAGTCCATCTTCGACGCGGTGAAGCAAACGGCCCTCATCCACAAGTCCGGGGGCGGCACCGGTTTTTCCTTCTCCCGCATCCGTCCGTCCAACGACCCGGTGCTGTCCACCAAGGGGGTGGCCTCGGGCCCCATCTCCTTCATGAACATCTTCGACGTGGCCACCGAGACCATCAAGCAGGGCGGCACCCGCCGGGGCGCCAACATGGGCATCCTCAGGGTGGACCACCCGGACATCGAAAAGTTCATCACCTGTAAGAACGACACCAAGCGCCTCACCAACTTCAACATCTCGGTGGGGCTCACCGACCAGTTCATGGAGGCGGTGAAGGCGGGCGGGGGCTTTCCCCTCATCAATCCCCGGACCAAACAGGAGGTGAAGCGGGTCGACGCCGCGGCCCTTTTCGACCTCATCGTCCAGAGCGCCTGGGCCACCGGCGAGCCCGGCATCATCTTCCTGGATGCCCTGAACCGGGACAACCCGGTGCCCCACCTGGGGGACCTCGAAGCCACCAACCCCTGCGGGGAGCAGCCCCTGCTGCCTTACGAGTCCTGCAACCTCGGGTCCCTGAACCTGGCCAAAGTGGCCAAGGACGGCCAGATCGACTACCCGGCCCTGGCGTCCCTGGTGCACACCGCGGTGCACTTTCTGGACAACGTCATCGACGCCAACCGCTTCCCCCTGGAGCAGATCAAGGAGCACACCCTTAAATCCCGCAAGATCGGCCTGGGGGTCATGGGGTTTGCCGATTTGCTCCTGAAACTAAACATTCCTTACAACTCCGAGGAGGCGGTGGCCGTGGCCGGGCAGGTCATGAACTTCATCCAGCAGGAAGCCCGCATCGCCTCCGCCGCTCTCGCCGACCGCCGGGGCAATTTCCCCTACTATGCCGGCAGCGCCTACGACGGCAACGGTCTGGGCCGCATGCGCCACGCCACCACCACCACCATCGCCCCCACCGGCACCATCAGCATCATCGCCAGCTGCTCCAGCGGCATCGAGCCCCTGTTCGCGGTCTCCTACGTGCGCCGGGTGCTGGAAGGCACGGAGCTCATCGAAGTCCACCCCTACTTTGAGGAGCTGGCCAAGCGCCGGGGCTTCTACACCCCGGAGCTCATGAAGCGCATCGCCGCCACCGGCTCCATCCGGGACATTAAGGAGATCCCCCAGGATATCCGCCGCCTCTTCGTCACCGCCCACGAAGTCTCGCCCCAGTGGCACATCAAGATCCAGGCGGCGTTCCAGAAGTTCACCGACAACGC
>DASWLF010000171.1:0-3623 GCA_036396255.1 Desulfobaccales bacterium | reverse complement strand
CCTGGCCCCGTACGGTGCCGAAATCCGGGTGGAGAGCGCCCCCGGGGCCACCTGGGTAACGGTATCTTTGCCGGTGTAATACTAATTGTACGTCATGAATAGAGTATTGACCCAACCATGATGAAATCCCCCCCAGCCCCAGTAGTGTCCGGTACGCTATTTGCGTAGCAGGGTCACGGCCGGAAACCGTAAACCAGGTTGCCGTAGGGTGCGTTCTACGCACCAATAATGGCGCGTGAAACGCGCCCTACATGAATATCTTCCTAGGGCCGGCATTGCCCGCCAATAAATGTTCGGACATAAAATAACTTCTTGTGTCCGGACTTTTCTCTTCCACCCGGGAACTCTCAGGGGTATTGGCTGAAAGTTTGGGACGGCGCAGGCTAAAGCCTGCGGCTACATTTTCAGTTTTTCGATTTGAGCCGGTAATGCAAAATGCCTGCCGGACACTACTGGGGCTGGGGGGGATTTCACCCTGGTTGGGTCAATACTCTATTTATGACGTGCAATTAATATTACCCGGGGTGGGAGGGGGGCATGGGAGGATGGCCGGGACTTTTTTGTAAGTGTCCCTGGCCCTCCCCCCAAATACCCAGCATAATGACGCGTAGGGGCGGGTTTGAAACCCGCCCCTACGTGTCTTTATTTCTTGCTTCAAGACTAAAACACCACTGCGCCGAAGGCCCGGGTGAGGACGGCCAGGCCGGTGGCCAGGGCCAGGGAGCAGACCGCCGCGGCGGCCGCCCCTTTCCAGCCCACCTCCCGGCTCAAGGCCGCAATGGTGGAGGCGCAGGGGATGTAAAACAGCACGAAGATGGTGAAGGTGAGGAGTTGGGTGAGGGTGAGGGCCCCGGTGATCTGGGTGGTGCCCAGGGCCTCGGTGAGCATGATGAGGGACAATTCTTTGCGCATGATGCCGAAAATCAAAGTGGTGCCCACCGCCGCCGGCAGCCCCAGCAGCGCGGTGAAGGGGCGGCAGACCTCGTTGACGTAGCCTTCCAGGCCGTAAAACTTCAGCAGGCTCAGCACCAGGCTGCCCACGATGAGGATGGGCCAGGCCACCACGATGAACTCCTTGAGGCTGTGCCAGGACTTGCGCCAGACGTTGTGCCAGGTGGGCAGGCGGTACTCGGGAATCTCCATCAGGAGGCCCGGCGAGATCTCCGGCAGGATCCAGGTGGAGATGCGGCCCAAAATCGCGATGACCAGCAGGTTGAAGAAGTAGACCCCCAACGCCCAGTACGGCCCCAGGGCATAGGCGACGAGGGCGAAGATGATGACCGAGCGGGCCGAGCACGGAATGAGGACCGCCAGCATGGAGACCACCAGCCGGTCCCGGGGGCTCTCCAGGATGCGGGTGGACATCACCGCGGGCACGCTGCAACCGTAGCCCAGGATGAAAGGGATGATGGATTTGCCGTGGAGCCCCAGGAGATGCATGAGGTTGTCCATGAGAAAGGCCACCCGGGGCAGATAGCCGGTGTCCTCCAGCAGGGCCAGGCCGATGAGGAAGGGCGTGAGATAGGGCAGCACGATGGCCACGCCGCCGAAGATGCCCATGAGGAGGCCGTCGGCCACGGTGTAAGCCAGGGTCTGGCCCCCCAGCCAGGCTTCCCCCAGCTTTTGGGCCTGCCCCAGGTAGCCCATCAGGAAATCTTCGGTGACTTGCCCGAAGCGGAAGACCACCTGAAAAAACAGGCTCAAGACCGCCACCAGCAATACGTAGCCCCAGAACCGGTGGGTGGCGATCTTATCCAGGCGCTCCCGCCAGCCCGGCTTCTCCGCCGGCTTGACCCGGGCTACCTGCTCGAAGATGTTGACGGTCAGGGCGTGGCGTTCCGAGGAGATGACCGTCTCCGGCGGCCGCCCGTGGCTCTGGGCCAGGATCTTCTGGCTGTTCTGCACCCAGGGAATGGCCTGACCGTCCCGGCGCCCGATTTCCTCCAGGATGTAGGGGTCGTCTTCCAGGGCCTTCACCAGCATGAAGCGCCAGGGCAGGCCCAGCTTCTGGGAAAGTTTGTAGTCCAGCTGGTCGGCCAGGGCGTCGACTTCCTCTTCGATGTCCCGGCTGAACAGGGTCTGGACCGGCCGCACTCCGGTCCGGCCGGCGCTGAGGGCGGCCCGCAACAGTTCCGTCAAGCCCCGGCCCGCCGCCGCGATGGTGGGGACCACCGGCACCCCCAGAAGCTCGGAGAGCCTGGCGGCGTCGATGTCGATGCCCTTGCGGGCCGCCTCGTCCATCATGTTCAGGGCCACCACCAGGGGGCGCTCCAGGCTCATGAGCTCCAACGTCAGCTCCAGGCTGCGCCCCAGGAGCGAGGCGTCGATGACGTTGATGATGACTTCGGACTCCCCGGTCAGCAGATAGTTGCGGGACTCCAGTTCCGCCTGGTCGGTGGAGGTGAGGGAATAGACCCCCGGCAGGTCCACGCAGGTGAGCTCTTCCCCTTCAAACACCACCTGGCTGACGGTGTACTTCACCGTGGTCCCGGGAAAGTTGGAGACCGCGGCCTTGTAGCCGCTGAAATAATTAAAAATGGTGCTTTTGCCGCAGTTGGGTTGGCCGATGAGGGCGATTTTCATGGATTATGGCCTGGGTTAAGGCGTCTCCTCGGACACACGTCGTTCCTGCCACCGCCAGGATTCTATCATTAATGATAATCAATTGCAATTAAATCTAATTACTGGAGGAGCCATCAGCAATTCCGGTTTCCCGGATGGAAGGTGCCCCCTATACCGCTTGTCTCTTGTCTGGAGATTCTTTAGCGCTTTGCTCCTGCAGACTGACAGGTGGGGCCAGGGTTTTTCCCCTAAAGCCTTGACACCAAGAAATACTTCTTTATATTAAATATTTTACGGCTGATAGCCAAGGCATTATTTTGGCTGGGCCCGAAGCTGGGAAGATGGCCACGAAAAAAACCCTGCAGATCGCGGTGAACTCCATCCCTGAGGTCGGCAAGGACCTCACCCCGTACCTGGGAAAGGAGTGGTTCGACCGCTGGCACCAGGAGGACCCCAGCCTGGAATTTGCGGAGGCGGCCATAACCGGGACGGTGCACCTGGCCAGACACGGCCGGGACATCCTGGTGCGCGGGCATCTCACCGGCCAACTGGGGCTCACCTGCGGTCGCTGCCTGGAAGGCTTTGCCGCCCCGATGGCGGCCGACTTCGACCTGCTCCTGGCGCCGGGGCCCCAGCCCCAGGGCCCGGCAGAGGAAGAACTGTCCGCGGCGGAACTGGACCGGGATTTCTACACCGGGGAGGTGGTGGACCTGGAAACCATCCTCCGGGAACAGATCATCCTGATGCTGCCGCTGAAACCATTGTGCGCCGAGACCTGCCAGGGCCTGTGTCCCCGGTGCGGGGCCAACCTCAACCGTGAAGCCTGCAACTGCCAGGCGGCAAAGGCCGATTCGCCCTTTGCCGGCCTGGCGAAGTTAAAAGGTTAGATAGCAACGGCGGGCAGTGCCCGCCCTACATTTTTTTCTGAAAGCTGAAAGCTGACCGCTGACAGCTATTTTAGAAGGAGGCTTTCCGTGCCTTTACCCAAACGTAAGAAATCCATTTCCAAGAAAAACATGCGCCGTGCCCATGATTTCCTGACCCCGCCGCAATTGTCCACC
>DASWLF010000170.1:0-1823 GCA_036396255.1 Desulfobaccales bacterium | reverse complement strand
CCTGGCCCGCTACCCGGATGCAGAACTTTGGGTGGGCAAGGCCATCCTGGAAACCCGGCTCTTTGAAACCATCCTGGCGCAAAAAACCGGGGTGGCGGAAGCCCGGGGAATCGACGGCACCCCGCGCCTGTATGCCTTTGCACCCCTGGACTTTGTGCCCCAGGGGGGATTTATAAACATCGGCATCCCCGCCGCCGCCGTCTATGCCGAGGCCAAGCAGGCGCTGACCCGCAATCTGATTGGCCTGGGGGTGGCGGTGTTACTGGCCCTGATGACCGCCCTGGCCCTGGGGCACCTGTTCCTTACCCGCCGGATGAACCGCCTGCTGAGGGCGACGCAGCAACTGGCAGCCGGAGACCTGGGGGCCCGCACCGATTTGATTCACTCGCAAGGGGAAATCGGCAAACTGGCCGGGGCCTTTGACGATATGGCCGCGGCTCTGGAGTCTCAGGTAAAAGCCCAAAGGGAATCGGAGGCCAAATACCGCACCCTGGTGGAGCAAATGCCCGCGGTGAGTTATAGCCTGGCCCTGGACGAAGGGGGCGCCATGTTCTATATCAGCCCGCAAGTCGAAGCCTGGCTCGGCTTTTCAGCCGCAGAGCTGTTGGCCGATCCCGGTTTCTTAAGAAAACGGCTCCACCCCGATGACCGGGAACGGGTGTCGGCGGAACTGGCCCGGAGCCGGGACACGGGTGAGACGTTTGCTTCCGAATACCGCCTGGTGACCCGCTCCGGGGCCGTGGTTTGGGTCCGGGACCAGGCTACTCCGGTATGCCTGAATAACGGCCAGCCCCTCTTTCTCCAGGGGGTCATCCTGGACATCACCGCCGGGAAGCAGGCGGAGGAGGACCTGGAGACCGCCAATAAAAAACTCAAGATCATGGTGGACGAATCCGAACAGCGAAACCGCAAGATAACCCTGCTCCAGGAAATGAGCGATATGCTCCAGTCCTGCCAACAATCCCAGGAAGCTTACGTCGCCTTCTCCCGTTACGCTCCCAAAATTTTCCCCCAGGAGAGGGGGGCCCTTTATGTGGTTAATAATTCCAAGAACTTGTTGGAGGAGGTAGCTGCCTGGGGGGAGTCCCCCCTTCCGGAAAGCGGCTTTGGGCCGGATGAGTGTTGGGCCATGCGGCTGGGCCGGATTCACGCGGTTAAAGACCCCGGCCGCGAGTTGCTTTGCCAGCATGTTTCCCGCGACTGGCCGTTCGGTTACCTGTGCGTGCCCCTGTTGGCCCAGGGTGAGGCCCTGGGCATTATCTATCTAGAGACTGGATCACCTGACCGGAGGATGCCGGATAATGATTCCCTGGGAGGAGCGGCGGAAGACGAACCCCGCCTGGCCATGACCCTGGCCGAAAACCTAAGCTTGGCCCTGGCAAATTTGAAACTGCGGGAGTCTCTCCAGCACCAGGCGATCCGGGATCCCCTCACCGGTCTGTTCAACCGCCGCTACCTGGAAGAGACCCTGGTGCGGGAGTTGAATCGAGCCCAAAGAGCTGGCGCCCCGGTGGGGGTGGTGATGATGGATCTGGACCATTTCAAACAATTTAACGACACTTATGGCCATAGCGCCGGCGATGCCATCCTGAGCGCGGTGGGAGCTTTACTGCAAAAAGAGATTCGCCGGGAGGACATCGCCTGCCGCTACGGCGGCGAAGAGTTTGTCATCATCATGCCGGGGGCGTCCTTAGAGGTTACCCTGGACCGAGCCGAGAAGTTGCAAAAAATGATCAAGAAACTCCAGGTGGGGTATCTGGGCAAATCGTTGCCGTGCACCACCATTTCGGCGGGAGTGGCGGTCTTTCCGGATCACGACCCCA
>DASWLF010000169.1:0-1972 GCA_036396255.1 Desulfobaccales bacterium | reverse complement strand
GGCTAACCCCTTGATTTTTCTGGTAGGCCGTCGGGGGCTCGAACCCCAAACCTAGTGATTAAGAGTCACTTGCTCTACCAATTGAGCTAACGGCCCGGAACCGCATGAATGGTGAGTGTTTACCAGATTATCCCGAAAAAGGCAAGAGGCGCAAAGTGGCTTAACTAGGTTATTTGTGGTGGCGTTTTGCCACAAAATCGCGACAAATGTTTCTCCGCTGTGATTGACGTAGGCGGGAGGGCAGAAAAAGGCAGAAAAGCCCTGTTTTGGGCGCACCCTGCGCCCACTTTTGCGCCCAAAACGCGTCCACTTTTTTAAGCGTCCGTGCGCCCAGGCCGGAGACTGGCAATTTCCTTGACCTTCTGGTAAGTTATGACATAAATAAAGCAGACCGCGCAGGCGGCACCTACTCATGATTGGCAAGACCGCCCCTTCACCCGGAAGTTGGTTTGCGCCTACGCCTTATGTGTTGGCCGGCCTGGCTCCTTTTACGGCCGGGACGCTGCTGGCCGCGGCGTCCGGATTGCCGCTGCGCCCGGGGGTATTTTTTCTCGGACTGGTGGGGGTAGCGGCCCTGATCAAAGCGGCTTTTGCGGCGCGAGAGGTATTTGCCCCGGCATGGGGCCGCTGTCCGTCCTGGCGGGCCTGGCCGCAGGTGGAGGCCAGGCGGTTGGCCTATCTCTGCCTGGCGGTGGCGGCCTTGGCGGGGTTGCTTTTGCAGGTTTTCTGGCGCACCGGCGAGCTCACCATCCCCCTGGGGGGATTGGGGGTTCTGGGGGGCTACTTCTACTTTGCGCCCCCGCTTAAATGGGGCCGCCGGGGGTGGGGAGAGGCGGTGGGGGCCTTCTGCTTCGGCCTGCTGCCGGTGGCCGCCGGCCTTTACCTGCAGTGCGGCCATCTGCTGACGGAGGTCCTGCTTTACGGGTTGCCTTTGACCTTTGCCGCCTTTAATCTGTTCCTGATTTACGGCTTCCCCGGCCCCGAGGGCGAAGCCGCTGCCCCGGAGAGCGGCAGCTTGGCGTCCCGCCTGGGGCCGGTGGCCGGAGCCATGCTTTACACCATAAGTAATCTTCTGACCATCCTGGGGTTGGTGGCCATCCTGCTGTTTCCGGCCCCGGCGCTGCCCTGGGGGGCCGGGCTCTGGCCCTTGCTGCTCCTGGCGGTGGTCAACCAGGAGCTGGTCAAACGCAAGGCCTATCTGGAAGAGGGCCGGCTCCGGCGGCTGTGCCGGCTCACCCTGACCCTGCACCTGGGCATGGGCCTGATGTTTGTGTTGATGCTGTGGCAGCGGCTGTAAATGCGGTTTTCAGTTTTTAGTTTTTAGTTTTTAGTAAAAAAATGATTAATGGTGAAATAACCGCCTTCGGCTGTCGATGCTCCATTTAGTCACAAGCGAAGGGGCCAACGACAGCCATTGATTATTCAATGCGTATTCAATGCGATTGGCCCGGGGCCGTTAGGTTTCCATAAATTAGGAAAAGAAGCCCTGACTACAGTTCTACCCACAACCTTGAACCTTGAACCTTTAACTTTGAACTATTTGGGAATATTGAAATCATGCCGGGGCGGGGACTTATGAAAGGAACCGGGTGGAAACGAAAGGCGGTAGCCCTGGCCCTCATCCTGGCCCTGGTGCCGGCCTGTCAAATAAGGCCGGCCCAGATTTACATCCCCCTGGCCTATGCCGTCACCGGGTTGTGCGTCGCCTTGCTGGTGTCGCCCACGCCCACCGCGGCGGTGGTGGGGTTCGTGGTGGGCGGCCTCCTGGGAGCCGCGGTCTATAATAATTCCCTGAAACGCCAGATACTGGAAAGCCAAAGAACTGGACCAAGAAATTAGCCCTGCATTATCTATTAATTCGTCAATATCGCAACTCCCTCCAAATTACATATAGTGGCAAGATACTCGAGGATAAAGATCTTGGAAATTGGGAGGCTACTGACTGGGGTGAGTATTCCTAAATGTATCAGAA
>DASWLF010000168.1:0-3612 GCA_036396255.1 Desulfobaccales bacterium | reverse complement strand
CCAGGACCACCCGGAGATGGTGAAGCTGGGGCTGCAACTGAAGAAGGTGGGCAACGACCTGGTCAGCTTCCTGGGAGGCCGGGAGATCCACCCCATCAACATCCGGGTGGGAGGGTTTTATCAGGTGCCCACCCGGGAGGAACTGGCGGGCCTCACCGAAAAGCTCCAGTGGGCCCGGGACGCGGCCCTGAAAACGGTCAAGTGGGTGGCGGGCTTTCCTTTCCCGGAATTTGAGCCGGACTACGAATTTGTCTCCCTGCGCCACGGCGGCGAATATCCCCTGAATGAGGGGCGGCTGGTCTCCAACCGGGGGCTGGATCTCGCGGTCAGCGACTATGACCAATATTTCACTGAGGAGCAGGCGCCCTATTCCCACGCCCTGCATTCCACCATGAAGGATCGGGGGCCCTATCTGGTGGGCCCCCTGGCCCGCTATAACCTGAACTTCCACCTCCTCACCCCGGGGGCCCGGGCGGCGGCCCAAGAGGCGGGCCTGGGCCCGACGTGCCGCAACCCCTTTAAAAGCATCATCGTGCGGGCCGTGGAGATCCTCTATGCCGTGGAGGAAGCCCTGGCCATCATCGAGGCTTACGAGATGCCGGAGCAGCCGGCGGTGCCGGTCTCACCCCGCCAGGCCGTGGGCTACGCGGTGACCGAGGCGCCCCGGGGGCTGCTGTACCATCGCTACCGCCTCGATGAGCACGGGATCATCCAGGACGCCAAGATCGTGCCGCCCACTTCCCAGAACCAGAAGATGATTGAGCGCGATCTGTTCCAGTATGTGGCCCCGCGCCTGGACCTGCCCCAGGACCAACTCACCTGGCAGTGCGAGCAGCTGGTCCGGAACTACGACCCATGCATCTCCTGCGCCACGCATTTCTTGCGGCTGGAGATCGAGCGTTGAGTTCAGGGAGGGGGATAGGGTAGAGCTTCATAAATTGAAAACATGAGGCCCGAGCGGCTTAAAGTCCCCCTTTGAAAAAGGGGGATTTAGGGGGATTTTCAGCTGATTATTATAAAATCCCCCCTACCCCCCCTTTATAAAAGGGGGGCAAAAAAACCGTGGTTTTAAATCCCATAGTAATTATGAAGCGTCACACTATGGGCTGACGGCCCCTACCCACTCCCTGAAACCCACCCCCAACCCTCATAAGAGGGGGCGCAAGGGGGCCTTGAAGTGAATGGCGTGGTATTTCCATTCCCATGGCCCTCACCTGGAATGACTTTCGAAGAGTTGTTGAGGTTTTAAAGTGGACCAGACCATTATCATCGGCATCGGCAACATTTTCCGGGGCGACGACGCCGTGGGGTTGGTGGCGGCGCGCCGGCTTCGGGAGATGCAGCTGCCGGGGGTGCAGGTCCTGGAACTGGACGGCGATATCACCACCCTGGCCGAATGCTGGCAAGGGGCTTCAAAGGTGATCGTGGTGGATGCCGCCGCTTCCCAAGGGGTGGCGGGCACGATCTTCCGGTTTGCGGCCCATGCGGAGCCCCTGCCCCGAAAGTTGTTTGCCACCTGCTGCTCCTGCCATGCTTTCGGGCTGGCCCACCAAATAGAACTTGCCCGGACGCTCAAGCAACTGCCGCCCTGCCTCATCGTCTACGGCATCGAAGGAAAAGACTTCACGCTGGGCTCAAAGGTCTCTCCGCAGGTGGCGGAGGCCGTTCCGGAGGTTATCCGCCGGGTGCTCGAGGAGATAACGCCGGTGTAGGGGCGGACCTGAGGTTCCGCCTGGGTGGGGCGCATCTGGAAGTGCGCCCCTGGTATCTTATACTGAGTTGCGATCAAAAAGTTATTATTTGGAGCCGCAGGCTTCAGCCTGCGGCTGCACAGGCGAGACGCCTGTGCCACTTGTTTGATTGCGACTTGGCTTTAAGACCTGGGAAAAATGACTTGCCGGAATATTGTGGCCGGGCACCGGGCCAGGGCTTCCATTCCCCCGGCCAATACTTGAGGCTGAATTAGATGATTGAATTAAGAAAGCTGTTCACCCCCGTCAGCTCCATGGATGCCGACGCGGCCAAAGCCTACATGGCCGGGCACCGGGAAGGAGAATATACTATCCTGGACGTGCGCCAACCCGGGGAATACGAGGCGGCCCACCTGCCCGGAGCCAGGCTCATCCCCCTGCCCCAATTGCCTGATGCCTACCAGGAATTGGACCCCCATCAACCCATTATCGTCCACTGCGCGGTGGGGGGCCGCAGCCGGGTGGCGGCCCAGATGCTGTCGGGCCTGGGCTTTAAGGAAGTCTACAACCTGGCCGGCGGCATCAAGGCCTTCCAGGGCGCCAAAGCCACCGGCCCCCAGGAACTCAACTTGGAATTGGTGCGGGGCGATGAGACGCCGGTGGAGATCATCGCCCTGGCCTATGGCATGGAAAACGGGCTGCAGTTGTTCTATGAAACCATGCTGGACCAAACCCGGGACCAGGACCTGCAAAATCTCTTCTCAATGCTGGCCCGGGTGGAGGAGCGGCACAAGCAGCGCCTGCTGGAACGGTACCGCCAGATGGAGCCTGCCGGCAACCGCCCAACCCCCACGGACCGCTCCCCGGCCCCGGAAATCCTGGAAGGCGGATTTAACCTCAAGGAGTTTATGGAGAAAAACGAGTCCTACCTGCAAACGGTGCCCCAGGTTCTCGATCTGGCCATGATGCTGGAGACCCAGGCCCTGGACCTTTACCTGCGTTTGGCGGGCCGCTGCTCCCAGGCTACCGCCCGGGAGGTGCTGCTCAGCCTGGCCGAGGAGGAAAAAGCGCACCTGGCCAGCCTGGGCCGCCTTCTGGAAGCCAAATTGAGGGAGGGGAGCTGAGCCGCCATGGCGGTGACGGTCCTGGAAGTCCTGAAACACCTGCCTCGCACCAACTGCGGCGATTGCGGCCAAAACACCTGTCTGGCCTTTGCCACCCAGGTCATCAAGGAGGGGGAAGATTTATCCAGGTGCCCCCATCTGCCGGAGACGGCCCGGCAGATGGAGGCGGCGGTGCAGGCGCAGCAGCGGGCCGGCGTCGGCCGGCGCCGGGAGTCCATCGCCATCTCCCTGGAGGTCCTGCAGGCCAAGGTGGCGCCCCTAAACTTCGCCGCCCTGGCCCCGGGCCTGGGGGCGGGCTTTGGTTCGGAGGCCGGCCGGCCGTACCTCACCCTTCCCTACTTCGGCCATCGCCTCCAGGTCTTCAAGGACGAGCTGCGCTACCCTCCTGGCGCCCCGGCCGATCCCTGGGACGCCATCCTCCTTTATAATTACGTCGCCTCCCGGGGAAGTCAGCCGCCCACCGGCGAATGGATCGCTTATCACAGCCTGCCCAACTCCGTGTCCAAGGCCAAGACCCTGGCCCGCCTGGAGAAGAAACTGGCGGCCCACTTCGCCGGTCAGGCCGGCCAACTCAGGGAGCGGGCCGTGGGCCTGGGGGCGGAACTAACCGCGGTGGGCGAAGACGCCGACCTCCAGGCCATTTTCTGGCCGCTGCCTCGAGTCCCCCTCTTGCTGCTGTTTTGGGACACCGAGGCGGAAGAAGGCTTCGAGCCCCAGGCCCGGTTTCTGTTCGACGCCAGCGTCACCGCCTACCTGGACCTGGAAGCCATGCTCTTCCTGGTGGAACACCTGATGGA
>DASWLF010000167.1:0-2007 GCA_036396255.1 Desulfobaccales bacterium | reverse complement strand
TTCTCCACCAGGATAACCTTGTGGTTCACCAGGTTGAGGCTCAGGATGGTGGCCTTCAGGACCTTCTGTTCGCCGAAGATGTTCACCAGCCTCAGGTGTTCCCCGTCCGGTTCGATGACGTCCACATCCTGGAGGACCAATTCCTCCCGGCCATTTTTCAGCAAGTAAGCAGCAGCTTCACACATGGTCGATAATCTCCCTTAGCTTGTGACTGACGATCTGCTCCACCAGGTGGGGCAGGGGCTCGGGGCTCAAGCCGACGATCTGCACCGCTTCCTGGGTCAAGGGCAGCAAAATCTTAGGGGCCGGGGCCGAGGTGATGGCTTCCGCCATCTTCGGGGTCAGCTCCCCCATCATGGAGTTGGCCAGCACTATGGACAGGCACCCGAGGATCACGTCCGCCCCTGCCACCGTGCGGATAATGGCGTTTTCGCCGCTGGCGCCGCGATTGGCCCTGGCCTTCATCATCTGGGCCGTGGCCACCGCGTTGGTGCCCAGGGCGATGACCTCGTGCTCTTCGCCGTAGACCTCTTTCAACCGCTTGATGAGCGCGGCGCCGATGCCGCCTCCCTGCCCGTCGATGACGCAAATGCGCAATCTTGCCATCTCAAGTAAGTCCGAATTTTTCTTTGAGCTTACGGTGAACTATTTCCGGCACCATCCCCTCGATATCGCCACCGTGGATGGCCGCTTCCTTGAGGATGCTGGAGGAGAGGAAGACCCATCTCAGCCCGGTCATCAAGAACACGGTTTCGACTCCCGGCTCCAACCGGCGGTTCATCATGGCCAACTGGAATTCGTACTCGAAGTCGGTGACCGCCCGCAGGCCCCGGAGAATGGCCCGGGCGTTCTTCCCCTTGGCATACTTCACCAGCAAACCGTCAAAGGTGTCGATGCTGACCTGGGGATAGCCCTCCAGGGAGATCCGCACCATCTCCAGGCGCTCCTCGATGGTGAAGAGGGACTGTTTGAAGGCATTGGTGGCCACCGCCACGATGATGCGGTCGAAGATCTTGGAAGCCCGCTGAATCAGGTCCAGGTGGCCATTGGTGATGGGGTCGAAGGAGCCTGGGTATACGGCGATATCGGGCATGGGTTAACTCTGCTCCTGCTTTAAATGTGACGCTTCATAATCAGCATGGCAATTAAAATCATGGCTTTTACCCCACTTTTCTAAAGGGGGGCAAGAGGGGATTGAATAACCTCTTAATAATCCCCCTAAATCCAATGATGTTCACTTAAGCTTTCGGTTCCTTTTTTATCGTAGGGGCGGGGTTTCCCCGCCCAATAAAATAAGGATGTTCAACCAAGGGCTGGGAGACCCAGCCCCTACAATGGCGCTTAAGTGAACATCATTGCCCCTGAATCCCCCTTTAAAAAAGGGGGACTTTAAAGCTTCTAAATACCGGCAAAGGGCCCTTTTAGGTTCATACCACTAAGGCGACGGATAGTGGATAGTATCATTTAGATAAAAGGCCACCTGGGTGTCCCCGTAGCGTCTCAGTTCCCGTCGCCAAAGGTCGCCGCAGCGCTCGGGCAGGGACTCCCGGCGGCTGTGCTCCGCCACCACCCAGGTCTGGGGGAGCATTAACTGCGCCGCGGCCAGGGCCTCCAGGACGCCGGCCGCCACCCCGCCGCCATAAGGGGGGTCCAGAAAGGCCAAAGTAAAGGGCTCTCCCCGAACGGCCAACTTTTTCAGGGCGGTGAGCACCGGTATGGGCAGCACCATGGTTTGGGCCGTCAGGCCCAGGTCGTGAAGGTTGCGGCGCAGCACCTTCAAGGCCTCGGGGTGGTCCTCCACGAACACGGCTGCTTTCGCCCCCCGGCTCAGGGCCTCGATCCCCAGGGCGCCGGTGCCGGCGAACAGGTCCAGCACCCGGGCCTCAATCACCGCCTCCCCCAGGATGTTGAAGATGGCCTCCCGGACTTTGGCGGCGGTGGGGCGGATGCGGCCTTTAACCGGCGCCAGGCGGCGCCCCTTTAAGGTGCCGGCGATGACCCGCATGG
>DASWLF010000166.1:0-3023 GCA_036396255.1 Desulfobaccales bacterium | reverse complement strand
TTGGGAATGGCTTCCCGGGGCGAAAGAGATGGAGATGAGGCATGAGCGGCGCCCTCGACGCGGGTCTGGGGAGCTTCGGTCCAGAGCCCCTCCAGATTGTAAAATTCCCGGAGAGGTTGGGAAAAGATGTGGATCACCACGTCATTGTAATCCATCAAGACCCACTGTCCCTCCTCCATGCCTTCCACCCCCAGGGGCTTGGCGCCGGCCTTGGCCAGGGCCTGCTCCAGGTGCTCCGCCAGGGCCAACACGTGGCGCCGGGAGCCGCCGGAGCAAACCATGAAATAATCGGCGAAAGAACAGAGTCCTTTCACCTCCAGGATTACCGGCGAAAGGCCCTTGTGGTCCACGACGGTCTTGACGATCAGTTCCACCAGGGCTTCCGGGGTGAGGGGAGGTAAATTTGCCGCCGCGCCGACCTCCTACAGGTATAGTTTATTTGTAATTATATATCCTCGCACCGCCTCCGGCAAGAGGTAGCGGATAGATCGCCCCTGGCGCACCAGGCGGCGGATGCCGGTGGCGGAGATGTCCAGCAGGGTGGTCTCCAAAAAAATTACCTTGTAGCCCGAAGGATGCCTGAACCCGGCCTCTTCCTTCAGCGGCTGGAACCCAGGGTGCACCTCCCGGGTGAGCACCTCCCCCAGGCGGCGGTCGTCGTAGCCGGGGCGGTCCAGGACCACGAAGTGGCACAGGTTGAAGAGCTCGGCGTAATCCTTCCAGGTGGAAATTTCCAGAATGGCGTCCAGCCCCAGGATAAAATAGAGTTCCCAGGAATGGCCTATCTCGGTGCGGATTTGCCGCAGGGTTTCAATGGAATACGACCGGCCCGGCCGGCGTCCCTCGATGTCGGACACCTCCATCAGCGGGTGGTCCCCCACCGCCAGCCGGGTCATCTCGTAGCGCACCGCGTAGGGAGTCATCTCCGGGGCGGGCTTGTGGGGCGGTATGGCCGCGGGGATGAACCAGACCCGGGTGAGCCCCAGGACCTCCGCCACCTCCTCCGCGGACCGCAGATGGCCGTAATGGATGGGGTTAAAGGTGCCCCCGAAGAGCCCCAGGCGGGACGCTGCTTCAGGTTCTGATCTGGCCGTTGCCATAGACGATGAACTTGGTGGTGGTCAGCTCTTCCAGACCCATGGGCCCGAAGGCATGCAGCTTGGAGGTGTTGATGCCGATTTCCGCCCCCAGCCCCAATTCGCCCCCGTCATTGAAGCGGGTGGAGGCGTTCACCAGGACCACCGAGGAGTCCACCTCCTTCAGGAACCGCTGGGCTTGGGTATAATCCTGGGTAATGATGGCCTCGGTGTGGTTGGAGCTGTACCGGGCGATGTGGTCCAGGGCGGCGTCCAGGTCCGGCACCACCTTCACCGCCAGGATGAGGTCCAGGAACTCGCAGCCCCAGTCCGCTTCCCGGGCCGCGGTCGTCTGGGGGTCGATGTTCAGGGTGCCGGGGCAGCCCCGGAGCTCCACCCCGGCCTGGCGGAGGCGGGCAAACATGGAGGGAATGAACGCCGGGGCCACCCCTTGATGCACCAGCATGGTCTCCATGGCGTTGCAGACCCCGGGGCGCTGCACCTTGGCGTTGAAGCACACCGTCTCCGCCATTTCCAGGTCCACGGTCTCGTCCACGAAGATGTGGCAGACCCCCTTGTAGTGCTTCAGCACCGGGATGCGGGAGTTTTCCGCCACAAAGCGGATGAGCCCCTCGCCGCCCCGGGGGATGATCAGGTCCACCAACTCATCCTGCTTCAGCAACTCCAGGGTGGCCTCCCGCTCGACGCTGGGGATGACCTGCACCGCGGCCGCCGGCGCCGCGGCCTCCGCCAGGGCGTCCTGCATCACCCGGGTCAGGGCCAGGTTGGAGTGGATGGCCTCCTTGCCGCCCTTGAGGATGACGGCGTTGCCGCTTTTGAGACACAGGGCCGCGGCGTCCACCGTGACGTTGGGGCGGGACTCGTAAATGAAGCCGATGACCCCCAATGGAATCCGCTGGCGGCCCACCTTGAGGCCGTTGGGCCGCACCCACATGCCGGTCACCGCGCCCACCGGGTCGGGCAGGGCCGCCACTTCGCGCAGACCCTGGATCATGGAGTCCATGACCTTGCCGGTGAGCGTCAGGCGGTCGATGAAGGCCGCCGGGTGGCCCTGGCTCTGGGCCGCAGTGACGTCCCGCAGGTTCTCCCCCTGGATCATGGCCTGGCGCTGGCGCAACAGCTCCGCCACCCTGAGGATTACCCGGTCCTTCACCCCCCGGGACAGGCTCCCCAATTTGCGGGCCGCCTGCCGGGCCTCTTGCGCCATAAGGTGGACCATTTCCGGGATGTTCATGGGCTCTTCTCCAGCAATCAGCAATTAGCTTCCAGCTTATGCTCTGGCCAGTCTGGTTTCAAGAGTTATTTTCTAGACCTGCTTCCCAAGCCAGGCTTGGGGACGAGAGGATATGAAAGTTCCCTATCTTGCCGGGAAGAATTAAAGGCGGCCAGGGACGGCCGCCCTACCAAGAAACCGGTTAACGGTGGGGCCTCCGCGCCCGCCTTCCTTCATGCTGTATATGAAAATAGCTATCAGCAGTCAGCCTTCAGCAAAGACCATGGATTGGCGCAGGCGACCCAAATGTAGGGTGGGCACCGCCCACCATCATATCTTTTAAGAAAACCCAGGCGGGCTGTTCCAAATTTTCATCCTTCGTTGTGACCTTAAGGTCATGATTGTTGGTTATGGATGGGGCAATGAAGTTCACTCAGAGTGCCAGGCACAACCGGATATGTCGAGCCGGCACGGAGGCCTGCTCCATTAGATATGCGGTTTGCAGCCGGGCATCAGGGTTGATTGTCCGGTTCCGCGCCCTGGGCCATGGCCGCCAGGATTTCCCGGGCTCGGGCCTCATCCTCCGGGGCCACCAGCAGGCGCACCCCCCGGATGAACTGCAGCATGGGGTAAGCGCCGCCGGCGTCGTCGGCCATCACCAGGGCCTCGATGCCCTCGGATTCCAGCAGCCCCGCGGCCATCTCCGCAATCAT
>DASWLF010000165.1:0-4068 GCA_036396255.1 Desulfobaccales bacterium | reverse complement strand
CGCCCCACCAGGTAGTTCAGGGTGATGCCGCAGATGCTGCCGAGAAAGGCGGCCACCACCGCGGGCGCCGGGTGCAAGTAATCCTTGGAAATCAGGAAGCCGGTGAAGGTCAGGATGGACTCGTCCGGCACCGGCAGGCCGAACATCCCCAGCATCAGCGAGGTGAACACCCCCAGGTAGCCGTAAGTCTTTATCCAGAGACTGAGCTCGTGCATGGTGTCAAATTCGGCTCATGCGGCTTAACGTTTGAGCCCCCATTCAAAAAATAAGATTCTTTTCCTGGATTGCCAAGGGATAGGATCGTGTTTTACAAGTTCCTTCACTAAGTTTTGGCAATAAATCCCCGCTCCCCTGGTGGGAGGGGGGTAGGGGGAGGGGGTGTAGGGGCGGTTGCGAACCGCCCCTACCGAATCACCCCCACCCTAGCCCTCCCCCATCAAGGGGGAGGGGAAAAAGCCGGTTCCTTAAGGCAAGATATTTCTGAAGCACAACACTATAGGCTATTTCATATCTGATTTGGGACTAAAATGTCATTCTGAGCGCAGCGATTTATCTCGTATTTTAAATAAGTTGAGGTCTTTGACTTTATATGGAAATACCTTGTTGCCATGACGACTGGGGGGCGGCCGGGGACGGCCGCCCTACCAAATATTATTTTCGGAGTATTAAAGAAATTGCATTGGCTCGGTTTGAGGGCACGGCACGCCGTGCCCCTACGGTTCAGAAAGGGCAATTGGTTTTTCGCCACGAGTAATAACTGCTGACTGCTGACTGCTCACTGCTCACTACTCCCGGCTTCCTTCAACAACTCCTCCAGCTTCTGGGCTTCCTGCTCCTGGCCCCGGGCCTGGTAGATCTCCCGCAACAGTTGGCCGTGGCGCCTGGCCTCCTGGCGCTCGCCCCGGGCCAGGGCCAGCATGGTCAGGTCTTTCAGGGTTTCGGCGATGCCGTCGGTGTCCTCCAGGCGGCGGAACTCCCGCAGCGCCTCATGCAGATAAACGCCGGCCCGCTCGCAGTCCTGCAAGTCCAGGAAGGTGCGGCCTAACCTTTCCCAGCGCAGGGCCCGCCCCCGGGCGTCCTTCCTGTCCTGGTCCACCCTGAGGGCCTGGTGATAGTAGCTCAGGGCCAGGTCATAGTCCCGCCGGACCCGGGCCACGTCCCCCAGGTGGGTGAGG
This sequence comes from Desulfobaccales bacterium, assembly GCA_036396255.1. Classification (GTDB taxonomy): domain Bacteria; phylum Desulfobacterota; class Desulfobaccia; order Desulfobaccales; family 0-14-0-80-60-11; genus DASWLF01. Next base: position 2,893 of record DASWLF010000165.1, on the reverse strand, counting down.
GACAGGGCCAGCAAGGGCCCCGGGGGGAGCTGGCGCGCCTGTTCCAGGGCCTCCTGGAAGGCCGCGGCCGCGGCGCTCTCCCGCCCCTGGGCCTGGTAGGCCACCCCCAGGTTGTTCAAGGTTTCGCTGAGGGCCGCGGGGTCTCCCAGTTCCCGGTTGCTGGCCAGGGCCTCCTGAAAACAGGCCACCGCCTGGTCCGGGTCACCCTGCCCCTGGGCGATGACCCCCAGGTTGTTGAGATTGGAGGCGATGCCCTCCCGGCGGTCGATGAGACGGTTGAACTTGAGGGCCTGGGCAAACTTCTCCTGAGCCAGGTCCCAACGGCTCTGGCGGTAATACTGGTAACCGGAGTCGTTCAGTTCAATGGCCTTGCCCTTGAGGTCCATGCCGGTCCTGGCGGGCCCGGCGCAGCCCAACCCCACCAGACACAGCACCATCAGCCAACCGCACTTGTACCTCACGCCTAATCCTTTCCCGGCGCCCCATCCATCCGGATGGTATGCTCTTCAGGTTTGGGTACGTACTTGCGCAGAAACCAGGACTGCTGGGCCGCCCTGGAGGTCTTGTCGGCGTCGCCGAATAAGGTCTCGCCCGACGTCACCAGTCCCGGCAGGCCCTTCCCGGCCCGGTTCAGGTTGGTCAAGAAGGCATCCAACTTTTTCGCCATCCCCGGGGCCCCGCCCACGGCCTCTTTCAAGTCCCCGGTGACCTTGCTCAGATTGGCGAAGGTGGCCTCCAGGTGCGCCAGGGTCTTCTGGGCCTGGTTCTTAAAGGCCTCATCGTTCAGCAAGGTGCCCATCAGGCCCTTGGCCTGCTCCAGGTCGGAGGTGAACTTCCGGACCGCGGCCACCGATTCGGTGGCTTCCCGATAAAGGACCGGATCGTTGACCAGCAGGCCGATGCTGCCTTTGCCCTGGTTGATCTTGTTGACGATCTGGGAGACCTGATCCATGGTTTTGCCGAATTCACTTCCCGGCTCCGTCATTTTGGAGGTGAGGGCCACCAGATTGTTGAGGACTTTTTGCACGTCCTCCAGGCTGGGCCCGGCCCGGGCCAGAAGCTGGGTGATATCCAAGGGCTCTGAGGCCGCCACAAATCCCTCCGGCGGCACCGGCGGTTTGTCCAGGGAACCGGCGGTGAGGTCCAGGCTCTTTTCCCCCAAGAGGCCCATTAAACCTATGGAAGCCTGGGAATCCCAACGGATTTGGTCGCTATATTTTTTCATCAGCTTGAAGGTTACCACGATGGTGCCGTTGGGATTGATGGTGATATTTTTGACATTGCCCACGGTCACCCCGGCCAGGCGCACCTCTGAGCCCGGCTTCAGGCCGCTGACATTTTTGAAAATTGCCCGGTATTCCACGTACTCCTGGAAGAGGCCTTCCTGCCGGGCAATGATCAGCACCATGATGAGCAAGGCCACCAAGGAGGCCACCACAAAAAGGCCCACAATGGTTTCGTACCTGCGTGCAATCATCAGGGAGTCTCCTCCTGGGGGCCGCGGTGGAGAAACCGGAGCACCTCCGGATGGGTTGATTGCAGAAACTCCTCAAAGGTCCCCAGGAACCCCCACTGACCTTGATGGAGCAAGGCCAGGTGGTCGGCCACCATCTCGGTGAGGCGCAGGTCGTGGGTGACCACAATGGAAGTAACCTTCAGGGCCCCCTGGAGATGGCGGATCAGGTGGCCGATCTCGTCCCCGGTGATGGGGTCCAGACCGGAGGTGGGTTCGTCGTAGATGATAATTTGCGGGTCCAATGCCAGGCTGCGGGCCAGGGCCACCCGGCGGGCCATCCCTCCCGAGAGTTCGGCCGGCTCCAGCCCCTCTATCCCCTCAAGGTCCACCTGGGCCAGCTTCTGCCGGACCCGCCCCATGATCTCCGCCGGGCTCCAGTTGGTATGCTGCACCATGGGAAAGGCCACGTTTTCCCCCACCGTCATGGAATCGTACAGGGCCGAACCCTGGAAGAGGTAGCCGGCCCTCAGGCGCAAGTTCTGCCAGTCGGCATCGGAGGCAAACCCGGTAAGTTCCACCCCTTCCACCTTGATGCTGCCGGCGTCGGGGATGCTGAGACCCACCAGCATGCTGGTCAACACTGTTTTCCCGGAGCCGCTGCGACCCAGGATCACCCGGGTCTCCCCGGGAAAGACGTCCAGGTCCACCCCTTTGAGGACGACGTTGTCCCCAAAGGCCTTGTATATCCCCCGGAATGAGATCAGGGGACTCTGCGGCACCGGGGCGCCCCGGTCCGTTCCCTCCGGCGCCTTAAGGCCAGAGGAGTAAGATGAGCTTGGTGAGAAAGACATCAGCTACCAATATCAGCAGAATCGAGGCCACCACCGAGGTCTTGGTGGCTTGCCCCACCCCAAAGGTGCCGTGTTCCGTGGTGTAGCCGTGAAAGCAGGACACGGTTCCCACAATCATCCCAAAAACCGAGGTCTTGCCAATGCCGGGGAGCACGTCCCGCAGCGTCAAATACTTGATGGTCAGGGTGTAGTAATAGGTGGGGGTCATGCCCACCTGGGTCACCCCGATGATCATGCCGCCCAGGATGCCGATGAGGTTGGCGGCCACCGCCAGGAGCGGCGTCACCAACATGCAGGCCAGGATCCGGGTCACCACCAGGTATTTCATGGGGTTCACCGCCGAGACGGTGAGGGCGTCGATCTGATGGGTGACCCGCATGGAGCCTAACTCCGCCCCCATGCCGGCGCCCCCGCGAGCAGCCAGCATGATGCCGGTCATCAGCGGTCCCAGACCCCGGAAGAAGGTGAAGGCCACGCTGGTGGCGATGTAATTGGCCGCACCGAACAGACTCAGGACATTGATGCCCTGCATGGCCAGGACCAGCCCTACCGCAAAGGAGGCCACCGCCACCAGGAAAAAGGTCCT